>JAGFXG010000329.1 GCA_017860985.1 Deltaproteobacteria bacterium | reverse complement strand
AAAATTCCGTTGCCTGCGTTTCTCCTGGATCTCCTCAAAAAGCATGGACAAGAATGCATCGGAGAAAACTGCTATTTGATTTCGGGGACAACTTCCCCCATAGATCCCAGAATTTATCAAAAACTATACAAAAAAATATTGAAAAGTGTAGGCATACAGGACCGTAAATTTCACGCTATCCGGCATACCTTTGCAACACGGGCATTGGAGCTTGGCGTCGATATTAAAACACTCAGCGAAATTTTAGGACATTCCAACGTTTCCATCACGCTGAATATCTATGCACATTCCCTTATGGAACAAAAAAAAATAGCGATGGACAAGCTCAATGAGCTGCATATTACGCATATGGGACTTCCTTCAATCGCCGTCGTAAATTCAGTCATAAATACCTGAATATCCAGTTATATCAAAATATACGGGGCGACGTATCGCAGTCTTCAACAGACTGCGTCTTATTAAATTATACCACAATTAATAGTATCCCGGAGAACGGCCTGGTTATTCATAATCTCGCCAAGTGAGTGTCGATCAGGATGTTTAACATCCTGCTATATATATTAAAGGAGTGAGATGATGGCTGACCAATTGGGAGAAAACAAAGATGCTGGCGAAGGCTCCATAAAGGACAGGTTTCTGACATTTCTACTGGGTGAAGAACTATTTGGCGTAGAATTAAGCCAGGTTATGGAAATTGGCGGACTCCAGCCGATCACGGAAATACCGGTGACTCCGGAATATGTCAAGGGCGTTGCAAATCTCAGGGGAAATATCATTCCCTTTATGGATGCCAGACTTCGATTGAAAAAGCCGCCGGCGGAGTACGACGACAGAACATGCGTCATCGTGATCGCAATCGGCGGCGGTTCGGTCGGATTGATCGTGGACGGCGTTTCCGAGGTTCTGGCGATTCCCAGAGAGGACATTGCCAATAATCCGGAACGGAATTCCGGAAACGGCGGCTATGTTAAAAACATCGGTAAACTGGGCAGTAAGGTTATTCTGCTGCTTGATTGCGAGAAATTGCTAAGCACGGGTGGCCACCGCGCGGTACGGGACAGCCCCCAATAAGGTAGACAATGGCGAAGCAAAAAAGATCCACGGCGCAGCAGATGCCGTGAAGAATCGAAGGAGTCAGGTATATGAAAAAGATGTTTGAAAACATGAAAATTTCCAAAAAGCTCATAACCGGATTTTTGCTCATTGCCGTTCTTGTCATTGTGGTCGGTGCGATCGGCATCGTCAACATAACCGGTCAACTGCGAGATCAGCAAACTACATTCAGTGAAAATACGATGGGGATTAAGGACGCTGACGATGCCCAAATGGATTTTATCAATCTAAGAGTCTGCATCCTAAAGTTGTGTGTATACTATGATATGCCGGCGAACCGAAATAAAAATATAGACGAAGCCAAAGAACTGCTTGCAGTTGCGGATCAGTCTGTCAACGATTACGCCTCTCTGCTATCAGATACCCAGGATCGGGCGAATTACGATGCACTGAAAACTTCTTTTGCGGCCTATGCGAAAGCAGTTAATAATATTATGACAGCGGCGGAAGCCGGGAAACCCGTCGGTGACATTCTGGCCATTATTGAGGATGCAGGATCTGTAAACCAGGACGTAATCGATGCGTTTGAGACGCTATCAAACGATAATGTCACGCTGGCTCAGGACCGTCTTACGGAAAATACAACGTCAGTACGCATAGCAATTTTCGTCATGTTGGGCGTGATCGCCGCGTCTTTTGCCGCGGCTCTGTTCACAGCGTTCTCCATATCCGGTATGGTTGGAAAACCCATGCAAAAGTTTGCCGCCTTTGCAAAAATGCTTGCAGAGGGCGATATCGACGTTATGAAAATTGTAGATGAAAAGGACAGGCTCTGGGCGCTGAGAAAAGACGAGGTCGGCTTACTCGCAAGATCGTTTGATGATATGATTGTCAGCACTGCCGAGCAGGCACAAAAAGCACGGGCAATTGCCGACGGTGACCTGACCGTTCAAATCACGGTGCGGTCTGAGTTTGACACCCTTGGTAAGGCGCTCTCAGACAAAAAACGAATGAGCTGGCGGAAAACATCCAAAGTGATGCAGATGCAGGAAACGTGCAGCTGGCGGAGATGCTCCGGGCCATGGAAGAGATCAACACATCCTCGGAAAACATCAGTAAGATCATCAAGGTAATTGAGGATATCGCCTTCCAGACAAATATTCTGGCACTCAACGCGGCGGTGGAGGCCGCCCGGGCAGGGTCTGCCGGCAAGGGCTTCGCGGTGGTCGCGGAGGAAGTCAGAAATCTTGCGGGGCAGTCTTCCAAAGCGGTCAAGGATACCACGGAATTGATCGAAAATTCCATCAAAAAGGTGGAGGCCGGAACAAAAATTGCAAGCAAAACGGCGGAGGCTCTCAACAAAATCATGGATGGAATTTCGCAGGCGGGAGAGCTCGTGGGCGCCATTGCCACAGCGTCGCATGAGCAGGCTGCGGCCCTGGAGCAGATCAATCAGGGAATTATGCAAATTTCTCAGGTGGTGCAGACGAACGCGGCGTCCTCTGAGGAAAGTGCTGCCGCCAGCGAAGAACTCTCCGCCCAGGCGGACAGCCTGAAGGATTATGTCCGGGTATTCAAACTGGACACCGGCCGCGTCTCGGCTTGAAAAAATTGAACTGCTTTAAAACCCGCAGCAGTTTCTTTTGATAGCCTCCGAAGGCACCCCTGCAATGCTGCAGCGGCCGGTTGAATGAAGCCTTGCGAACAGGGACTCACGATGACTGGCAGTGGGTATTTGACCAAGGCGTATCCTCAAAAGCATAGCCATAAAACGCGTAGGGTGCTGATTGACTCAACATCCTGCGCGTCCTTGCTTTTGACCAATCCGTAGTAGGACCGATTTTTGCTAAAAGCCAGACGTCCGGAGGACAAGGCGAATGCGGGCAAGTCCGTTTATTACAAAACAGGCTGACGGTAGGTCAGCCTGTTTGATCCGCCATTAACTCTTAACAGCGGCACACAAGTATGGAAAAGCAGATTAAAGGCTGCAATCCGCGGTATATGCTACTGCGGCAATTCCATTGGAAATGCCCGTCATGTTTACAGGATTTGAAACAGCTTCTTACAGCGGAACTTTTCCCTCTGTGTCATTGATGACATAGTAGGCCATGCCATCTTCCG
>JAGFXG010000069.1 GCA_017860985.1 Deltaproteobacteria bacterium | reverse complement strand
CGTTTTGAGACAGGTATTGTTGTCTTTGTGCATTAAAAAGCCCTGCGATCAGCATGAGACTGATCATTAGAAGGGAAATGGTCCTGTTCCACTTCATTTTGATACAGAGGATTAAAAAATCAGTACTGCAATCATTAAGACCGGTGGAAGGATAGAAGGCAGGGTAACCCAGTTGCCGATCAGGATGCCGGCCATCAGAGCGATCATAGGATAGAGTAAAGGTCTGCGCATAAGCGAAAAGTCGCCTTTTATCCCGCTCACGCGGGCGAGCGTTAATTCTCCGTGGCTTGCTGCGATACAATAACGTCCATTTCATAGTTTGACAGCTTGCCGCGAGGTGATTAATTATAAAATCTCAAATAATTAGCGAAAAATTATAAAATGTTATAAAATAAAAAATATTATGTCAGTCGGTGAAATTCGGAAGAAAAACATGAACCCAAAAATGAACCACGACTTAAGAACCTGGCAGAGGCTCAAGCTGCTGATTGTCGGCAGAGTGATCATCCTCTCCATTTCCTTGCTGGTAGTTTTCGTCCTCGGTACATTGAGGCCCGTGCTCCCAGTTTCATCGACGCTGCTGTATTCTATTTATGCTGTGATTGTTATGATGTATTTATTGTCAGTATTTTATACACTGCTTTTAGGAAAAGAAAAGTATTATTATCTGAATGTTTATACGCAATTGATTGTCGATATTTACCTGATTTCTTTTTTAGTTTATCTGACAGGCAGCATCGGCAGCAATTATTCTCTGCTTTATACACTGGTGATCATTTATTCTGCAATATTTCTGGGCAGAAGAGGGGCCCTGATCATTGCTTCCGTTGCCGCTATCACTTATGGGTTGCTGCTGGAGCTTGAATATTTTAACGTTATTCCCACCCTTTATTCCGTCGGCCGTGATTATTCAGTCATCACAAGAGACGTTTTGGTAAGAATAGTCGTTCACATCTTTTCTTTTTACCTTCTGGCATTTCTGGCCAGCTTTGTGGTTGAACAGGAGAAGAAAACCCGTTCATTGCTGGAAGAAAAGGAGTCCGCTTTTAATCAGCTGGATCTTCTTTTCCGCAGTATTATTGAATCGGTGGACACCGGTATTATGACGACTACGATGCAGGGCCGCATTAAGACGTTTAACAGGGCTGCTGAAACGATTACGGGCTTGAAGTTTCATTTAGTGCAAGATCATCAGATTCTTGAAATCTTTCCGGAGTTCAATCCTTTCTTCGACGCAAAACAATTTGAACTGAATCAAAACAGAAGAGAAGTGACGATTACGCGCTGGGGAGGTGTACAGGTTCATCTGGGCTGTTCAATCAATCCTTTGAAAGACAAGTATGGCAAGCAAATCGGCCATATTCTGATCTTTCAGGATTTGACGGAAATAAAGCGAATGGAGGAAAATCTCGAAAAGAGTAAAAGACTGGCTTTGATCGGTGAAATGGCCGCCGGCCTTGCCCATGAAATGAGAAATCCCCTGGCGTCTATCACGGGTTCAATTCAACTACTGGGACAGACCATAAGGCTGGAGGACACAGACAGGCGGTTGATGCAGATCATTATGAGGGGTAAGGATCAGCTGGACAGTTTTGTGCGGGACTTTCTGCTGCTGGCCCGTCCCATTCCGGAAAAAAGGGAATCTGTCAACGTCGATGAGATTGCCGATGAAATTCTCGAAAACATAAAAATGGCCCATCAGCAGACGAAGAAGATGAAATTGACTAAAATATCTTCCGGAAATAACCGTGCGTTCGCCAACGCGGGACAGATCCGTCAAGTTATTCAAAACCTGATCCTCAATGCCGTTCAGGCCGTGGAAGAAAACGGGAACATATCGCTTGAAATGAGCACACGGGAACTGGAAGACAGAAAAGACTATGCCGAAATTAAAGTTACGGATGACGGGTGCGGCATTGACGAGAAAGATATCAAAAAAGTATTTGAGCCTTTTTTTACCAACAAGGAAAAAGGGACCGGGTTGGGTCTGGCAATTGTCAGCCGGATCGTTGACGGTTATGGCGGGAAAATTGCGATAGAAAGCAGGGTCAATCATGGAACTTCCATTACGGTCTGGTTTCCCTGCGACCAAGGTTGACTATCGATAAAAAAGGAGTGACGGTATGGCAAAAATTCTGGTTCTTGACGATCAGGACTACAGATATGTTGTGGAAGAGGTCTTGAAAAGAGAAGGGTATGATGTCACGACCGCGGACAATCCGCAGAAGGCGATCAGCCTCTTCCGTAAAACCAAATTTGACCTGGTTATCACCGATTTGAAAATGCCAAAGATGGACGGCATTGAGTTCCTGAAAACGATCAAGGATCATCGGCCGGAGACCATCGTTATTTTAATTACTGCCTATGCCTCCGGCGAGACAGCCGTCAACGCGATGCAGGAAGGCGCTTATGATTATGTGGAAAAGGGCGGCAGCATTGAAGAATTAAAGCAGATTGTTCGACAGGCACTGCTGAAAAACGGTCTGGTCAGCGAAAGTCAGGCGCCAAGAAAAGAAGTGCAGGAAGGTTTTTTCTACGGCATGATCGGTACCAGCAGGGAAATGGGAAAGGTGTTTGCAACAATTCAGAAAGTCGCCAACACACCGGCGAATATTCTGATTCTGGGGGAAAGCGGCACCGGCAAGGAACTGGTTGCCCAGGCCATTCATGCCAATTCATCCCGTTCCAAGATGCCGTTTATGCCCATTAACAGCGGCGGCATCCCGGAGAACCTGCTGGAAAGCGAACTGTTTGGTTACATGAAAGGGTCTTTTACGGGCGCATACGCGGATCGTGCGGGACTATTCGAACTGGCCAGGGGCGGGACCGTTTTTCTGGACGAGATCGGGGAATTGCCTCCGGTCCTTCAGGTAAAACTTCTCAGGGTTGTGCAGGAAAAGACATTTCGCCGGATTGGCGGTTCTGAAGATATCAGGGTGGATGTCCGTATTATTTCTGCTACCAATCAGAATCTTCAGGAACGGGTTAAAAAGGGGGAATTCCGTGAAGATCTGTATTTCCGTTTGAACGTGATCCCTATTCATATGCCGCCGCTTCGGAAAAGAAAGGAAGATATTCCTCTTTTGACCAGGCATTTTATTGAAAAATATGCTGCCGAATTCGGCAAGGAAGTCAGGATGATTTCCTCTTACGCAATGGAGTTGCTGATGGAATATCCGTTCCCGGGAAATATCCGGGAACTGGAAAACATCATTGAACGGGGGGTGGCGATGGAAACATCGAATATCATTTTGCCCGAGAATCTGGTGCTGCTGGCTGATGAGGATACAGAACAGAAGCAGATTGATTTGAATATCCCTGATTCAGGAATCGATTTGAATGCCGAACTGGAGAAGATCGAAAAAAGAGCCATTCAGAAAGTTTTGCAAAAAACGAACGGGTCAAAGACGAAAGCCGCCGAAATGCTTCATGTGACGTTTGATTCATTGCGCTACCGCATTGAGAAACTGGGCGTGGAATGAGAAGGCGGTTTCAAAAAGCAATTTTAAAATTCGGATAATCGCCTGTGAAGGGTTCTTCCTCAACAATGACCTGATCAACACGGGCATGAGGCGGACCGGTTTGGCACCAGGCAAGCATTTTATCGATGTCCCGGTCTTCTCCTTCGAAGACGGCTTCCACGCTGCCGTCTTCCGTATTTCGCACCCAGCCGGTTAGTTGGAGACAGACTGCTGCGCGCTGTGTTTCGGCCCGGAAGAAAACACCCTGCACTCTGCCGCTGATGTAAACGTGAACTTTTTTCATGATGCTTTACCTTCCGATAAGTTTTAAAAAATCTTTCTCACTAATTATAGTGATGCCCTCCCTGCGGGCCTTATCCAGTTTCGACCCCGGTTCACTGCCCGTGACAACATAAGATGTCCTGCCTGTGACAGAAGACTGGACAAAGCCGCCCAGGGATTCCACCAGCGCTTTTGCGTCATTCCTTCCCATGCTTTCCAGGGAGCCTGTGAAAACGAAGGCTTTTCCCTTAAGAATCGTGTCGGTGACTTGATTATGAAACTGGGGGGATAAACCGGCCAGGTGGAATTTTCCCATGACTTTCCTGTTTTTGTCCTCCGCGAAAAACTCGACGATGCTTTGCGCGATTTCCGGACCGATTTCATTGAGCGCAGTCAGATCATCGGTATTTGCTTTCATCAGATTTTCCATGCTGCCGAAATGTCCGGCGAGAATTTTGGCAGTTTGCTCGCCTACATGGCGAATGCCGAGGGCAAAAATGAATTTGTCCAGGGGAGGAGTTTTGGATCGTTCAATGGCATCCAGCAGCTTTTCAGCTGATTTATTGGCCTGACGGTCCAGCCCCAGCAGCTGTTCTTTCTTTAGAAAATAAAGATCGGCGGGGTCGTTGATCAGTTTTGCGTCGAAGAGCTGTGCGGAAACTTTTTCACCGAGTCCTTCGATATCCATCGCGCCGCGTGAGGCGAAATGACGGATGTGCTCTTTGATTTGAGCTGGACAGGAAAGGTTTATACAGCGATGCGCAGCTTCACCCTGCAGGCGCACGATTTCCGAACCGCATTCCGGGCAGCGAGACGGCATACGGAATATCTTTTCCTGTCCGTTTCGTTTTGCTTCCATGATTTTTATGACCTCGGGGATCACATCTCCCGCCCGCTGGATGACGGCGGTATCGCCTATTCGAATGTCTTTTTTAATTATTTCATCTTCGTTATGCAGCGTGGCCCGGCTGACCATGACGCCGCCTACACTGACCGGTTCCATAATTGCAACCGGCGTCAGAGTGCCCGTTCTACCCACCTGCAGGAGAATGTCACGAATCAATGTCGTGGCCTGCTCGGGCGGAAATTTACAGGCCAGCGCCCAGCGGGGGGAACGTGAAACATTGCCCAGTGTTTCCTGTCCGGATAGTTTGTTTACTTTTAGAACAACGCCGTCAATTTCATAGGGGAGGCCGGGCCGGATGGAATGGATATGTCCAAAATAGTCAATGCAGGCCGTAATGTCCTCGGCCTGGCAAATCAGTGGATTGACGGGGAACCCCCATTGGGCAAGGGCCTGCAGGATTTCCCAGTGGCTGGTAAAGTGAATGCCCCGAACCGTGCCAATTCCGTAGAGAAAAATATTCAGGGGCCGCCGGGCGGTGACTTTCGGATCCAGCTGGCGAAGCGATCCGGCAGCCGCATTCCGCGGATTGGCAAAAGGTTCTTCGTCGTTTTCCTCGCGGCGTCGGTTAAGTTTTGCAAAAGGCTTCTTTTCCATGTAGACTTCACCGCGGACTTCGATGAATTCCGGGACGACGAGAGATTCTATTTGTTTTATTCTTAAAGGCATTGATGAAATGGTTTTTAGATTCTGTGTTACATCTTCTCCCGTGAATCCGTCGCCGCGTGTCGCGCCGTGCCTGAAAAAGCCGCCTTCGTAAATGAGGTTGACGGCCAGGCCGTCCAGCTTGGGTTCGGCCACGTAATCCATCCTGTCCTGATTTGCCAGACGCCGGATACGCGAATCAAAATCGAGAATCTCCTGTGAAGAAAAAGCGTTGGCCAGGCTCAGCATGGCCTGCGGGTGGCTGAAAGGAGCAAATCTGGAAAGCGGCGCAGATCCCACGCGTTGTGTTGGCGATGACGCCAGATCGTCGTCGGGATAAACAGCTTCAAGATCCTGAAGCTCCCTCATCAATTGGTCATATTCCGCATCGGATATTTCCGGCGCATCCTGCTGATAGTAACGCCGGTTATGGTGTTCGAGAACGGTTCGCAGTTCATGAATGCGTTTTGCCGCAGAATCTTTGTCCATCATTTAACCAGTCGCAGGTTTGGTTTCCCGGTTTTTCTTTTTGGTGGTGGTGTGTCTTCTTCAGTTTGTTTTTTTATTAGTTGTTCATTGAAAATGGCGTTTTTCACGCGGATAGAATTGATGATCGAGAAGATCACCACGGCTTTTTCCCATTCCGGGGAAAAAGAGAAATGTTCCATTTTTGTCTTGTATTTGTCCCAGAGCGACATCAGGGAAGCCTCATCCAGGTGAAGGATATTGCCCGCGATTTTATTTAAGGATTCTTCAAGCTTATTCATAAAATATTATTATATTGGCTTGTGTCTAAAGTCAAATCGAATGTAAGGGAACTATAAATAACACTTGTGTTTTTTTGATCTTACCGCTAATAAATCAAAAAATATGGCAAATGAAAAGAGAGTCAAGATAGGCGTATTATCGGATACGCATGTTTCCGGCTTTGATGAAAACTTAAAGAGAATTATCGACGATAATTTTTCTGATGTTGATATGATTTTTCATGCCGGAGATTTAGTCGAATTATCAGTCCTGACGCTTTTCGGCGATAAAGAAGTGCGGGCAGTCTGCGGAAACATGGACAGCCGGCGGGTAAAAGAGGAACTTCCTGAACAGCTTCTGATGGAGATCAACGGATTTAAAATAGGACTTATCCACGGTTGGGGATCACCGGAGGGGATTGAAAGAAAACTCGTGGCGAAGCTTGGGCCTCTCGATTGCATCGTCTTCGGGCATACGCATTATAGGAGCATAGACGGTGTTTACTTTTTCAATCCGGGGACGGCGGTCGATAAACGCTTTGCAAAATCCAGAAGCATCGGGATCCTGGAAGTGGGCGATGATATAGCAGGCAGGATCATCACTTTCAAATGATTCTGTTCAATCCCGCTGACAAGCGACGAGTATTGATTTTCCTTAGCTTTCTGCGGAATTGTAACATTCATTTCATGCCTCGACATTTTGCTGCGAGGTGGTAGATGATAATCAGGAACCAAAAATATGGAAACAATGTTTGCGCCATGGCGAATGGAGTATCTCGTGTGTGAAAAGCAGGAAGGATGTGTGTTTTGCAAATGTTCAACCCGGTGCGACGATTACATCGTTTTTGAAGGAAAGACGTGTTTTGTGATGCTCAATCGGTATCCGTATGTCAATGGTCATTTGATGATCATTCCCGAACGTCACCTGGATGATATCTCAGAATTGACCGCGGAAGAACGCAGGGAGATATTTGCCCTTCTGGATATCTCCGTCAAAGTGTTGAAGGATGCCATGAGCCCGAACGGCTTCAATGTCGGCATGAATCTGGGAAAGGCCGCCGGTGCAGGCATCGCTGAACATGTTCACGTTCATGTGATACCTCGCTGGGAAGGTGATACTAACTTTATGAGTGTGGTCGGCAATGTTCGCGTTGTCCCGGAAGATCTGGCCACCACCGCCGCAAAACTTGCACCGCTATTTAAAAAGTATTCTCGGGAGGTTTGAGTGCCATGAAAATATTTTATTTAATTCTGACGATTCTCTTTGCATTTTTTATTGTGACTTTTTCCCAATTCAATGCAGCGCCGGTAACCATCAAATACTACTACATACAGGATATCGTTGTTCCCGCCTATAT
>JAGFXG010000068.1 GCA_017860985.1 Deltaproteobacteria bacterium | reverse complement strand
ACGGATCCGTCTCGAAGCTCAATCATGGAATGCACAACACTCTGGGGATGAATTAAAACATCAATTTGGGCAATATCCATGTCAAACAGCCATTTTGCCTCGATCACTTCCAGCCCTTTGTTCATCAGGGATGCTGAATCAATAGTTATTTTACTGCCCATTTTCCAGCGAGGATGCCTGAGCGCCTGTTCCAGTGTCACTTTTTTCAGTTCATTCCGGGACAAATTATAAAACGGGCCGCCGGAGGCTGTCAGAAGAATCCTTCTCAAATTTTGGGTCTTCTGTCCAGCTAGACATTGAAATATCGCACTGTGCTCACTGTCCACGGGAAATATTTTTATCTTTTTTTGCTTTGCCCGCCCGGTAACGATATGCCCCGCAATCACCATGGTTTCTTTATTCGCCAGAGCGACGTCCCGGCCCGCTTCTATTGCCGCCAGGGTCGGCTTGAGTCCCGCTGCGCCGGAAATGGCTGAAACCACGATATCGGATGACGAATACGAAGCAACTTCCTCTATGCCTTCTTGGTCATAAAGAATTGTAATCTTATTTTTTGATCCCAGGATTTGACGCAATTTCGCAGCGTCTTCCCTGGTGCTGACAGCAGCGATCTTCGGATTAAATTTGACAATCTGCTTCGCGATAAGCTTCACGTTGCGTCCGGCCGCAAGCGCCGTCACCCTGAATGCCTTTGGATTCTTTTCAATAACATCCAGCGTGCTGACACCGATGGAACCCGTTGATCCTAGAATGGTAATTTTCTTCATCAGCCAATCACAAAAATCCGGTAATAATAAACAAAGGGTCCCAGGAAGATCAGACTGTCCATCCGGTCCATCAGCCCGCCATGCCCAGGCAGCAGCGAACTGGCGTCTTTTTTCCCGTAATTCCTTTTGATGACGGATTCACAGAGGTCTCCCAGCTGTCCGATGATGCTGCCCGCAAACCCGAGAAACAGAAAGTGGTAAACGCAGACCTGGGGAAAGAGAAAATAACCGAACAGACAGGCGGCTAAAGTTCCGCCAAAAATGAGGCCAACGGTGCCTTCCACGGTTTTGCCGGGGCTGACCAGCGCAATCAGCTTTCTTTTTCCGAAAAACTTGCCCACATAAAGAGCAACGGTATCACCGACAATTCCAATCACCAGAACAAGCATAACCCATGCAATTCCGCTGTCCAGTTTTCGAAGCATGATAAAGTGCGATGTCAGCAATGGAATATATAGCATTCCAAAAAGCACTTTATTCACAGAAGACATATCAAAGCTGGTTTCGCTGATTTTCCATAGAAAGACAATGAACACAGCCATGACCGCAAAAGCCAGAAGAGCGGTTAACCATTGCTCATTGCCAAACAGCACGGTGACGGGAATAAGAACGGCAAGAAGCAGACCCTCCGTCTTTTCTTTCAGGAAGCCAGGTCCGAAAACGATACTGTTGTATTCCCACATGCCAATGATGATAATCAGCATGATCGCGGCGGCAAACAGTTCCAGGGGTCCTAAAAAAATAACCAGGAGCAAAACGACTGCCAGAACAATACCGGTCAGCCATCTTTGCAGATTCGAGTTTTTTATCGCCATTTTTTTACCTGGATAAAGGCTATTTCCTGCTGATTTGTTCACTCGTCAATCCGAAACGACGCTCTCTTCGCTGGTACACAGCAATGGCCTTCAGCAAATCATCTTTTTTGAAATCAGGCCACAGCACATCCGTAAAATACAGTTCAGTATAAGCAAGCTGCCAGAGCAGGAAATTGCTGATGCGATATTCCCCGCTGGTCCGGATCAGGAGATCAGGATCAGGCATGCCGTCTGTATATAAATAACGTCCGACCAGATCCTGAGTGATGTCGTCAATATCTAGTTTTCCTTTTTGATTATCCGAAATCATCTTTCGAATGGCAAGAACAATTTCATCACGGCTGCCGTAGCTCAACGCCAGGTTCAGGACCATTTTGTCATTTGGCTCCGTGAGTTTTTTAACATTCAGAAGCTTTTCTTTCACCGGCGGATACAGCCGGTCTATATCACCGATTGAATTCAGCCGGATTTTCTGTTTCTGAAGAGTCGGCGTTTCCTTGTCCAGATAATCTTCCAGCAGTGACATCAGGGCTTCAACCTCATCTTCGGGCCTTCCCCAGTTTTCAGAAGAGAACGCAAAAAGCGTCAGATATTGAATCCCGATTTCACGGCAGGCCGTCACCGTCGTCCTGACGGCTTGCGCACCCTTTTTGTGGCCCCGGATCCTGCCCATGGTGTGCTGTTTTGCCCAGCGGCCGTTACCATCCATGATGATGGCGATATGCCGCGGCAGTTTGTTATGATCAATCTTGAACATTTACTTTTCTTCTGTCCTTAAAAACAAATGGGGAGCTTTTGACTCCCCATTAAGATACTTTCTTTGAGCCGTCTTCATATCTCCATAATTTCTTTTTCTTTGGTCGCCAGAATCTTGTCTGTCTTTTCGATATAGCGATCGAGCAGTTTCTGGACTTCGTCCTGAGCAGTGAAAAGTTCGTCCTCGGACATTTTATTGTTCTTCTTTAAATCTTTTAAGGCTTCGTTGCTGTCGCGCCGTTCATTGCGCAATTTGACCTTGCCTTCTTCCGCCATTTTTTTCACAACTTTAACAAGTTCCTTGCGTCTTTCTTCCGTTAACTGTGGAATGGACAGGCGAATCACCTTGCCGTCGGTAGACGGCATCAGGCCCAGATCAGACTTTTGTATTGCTTTTTCGATTGCACCGATGGCCATCGCATCCCAGGGCGCAATCACGATAAGCCTGCTTTCAGGTACGGAAAGGGTTGCTACCTGGGCTATCGGTGTGGGAGTTCCATAATAATCAACCTTGATGCCATCCAGCAGTGAAACAGACGCACGACCGGTTCGTACTCTGCTGAATGATTTCTCCAGAGAAGATATTGTTTTCTCCATCTCATCTTTGAACTTCGAAAAAATCTGGTCTTTCATCATCATTCTCCTACGTAAGTTCCAATTTTTTTACCGCAAACAACGCTCCGGATATTGCCCTTTTTCTGCAGATTGAATACAATGATAGGCAACGAGTTATCACGACAAAGGGTAATCGCAGTTGAATCCATTACTTTAAGGTTTTTAGTCAAAACATCAATATAACTTATTTTTTTGAACATGACAGCAGATTTGTTTTTGACCGGATCCGCATTGTACACCCCATCAACCTTCGTGGCTTTCATGATGACATCAGCTTGAATTTCCATCGCTCTGAGTGACGCGGCCGTATCCGTGGAAAAGTAGGGATTTCCCGTTCCGCCGGCAAAAATGACAATTCTGCCCTTTTCCAAATGACGAACCGCTTTACGCTGAATAAATGGTTCTGCGATTTCCCTCATCTCGATAGAGGACTGAACTCGTGTCGGAACACCGCGCATCTCCAGCGCACTTTGAAGAGCTAGGCTATTGATGACGGTTGCCAGCATGCCCATATAGTCGGCGGTTGTCCTGTCCATTCCCTTTGCGCTGGCTTCAATGCCACGAAAGATATTACCGCCGCCGATGACAATTCCGATCTGGATTTTCAGATCGGAAAGGGACTTTATTTCATCTGCAATGTAATTTGCAATATCCGGATCCACTCCGGTGGATTGCTTTCCCAGAAGAGCTTCACCGCTCAGCTTCAGGAGAATTCTTTTGAATGCGGCCTTTTTCTTTTCGCTCATTACTGCTTGATTTCCTCACCGAGCTGGAAACGGGCAAACCGCCTGATAACAATATTTTCACCTGTTTTGGCGATCATATTGCTGATCAGCGTTCCAACACTGATATCCTGGTCTTTAACAAACTTCTGATCGACCAGGCAAACATCTTCATAATATTTTTTAAGTTTCCCTTCGATGATTTTATCCCAGATTTTCTCGGGCTTCTTCTCTTCGCGTAACTGACTGCGATAGATTTCCTTTTCTCTGTCAAGGGCATCACCGGGAATTTCATCAGAACGGACATACTGCGGATTGGATGCAGCGATGTGCATGGCAATGTCTCTGGCCATGGTCTGGAAGTCATCCGTTTTAGCCACAAAATCGGTTTCGCAGTTGACTTCCACCATAACGCCGATTCGACCGCCCATGTGTATATAGGAAGCAACGGTTCCGTCTTTGGCCGCCTTGGATGATCGCTTGGTTGCCGCCGAAAGCCCCTTCTTTCTTAAAAAATCAATAGCCTTTTCAAAATCACCGTCCACCGCCGCCAGCGCTTCCTTGCAATCCATCATGCCGGCACCGGTTTTCGTTCTTAATTCCTTAACCATTATTGAAGTGATTTCCAATTTCATGTCCTCCTAAAGTTCTATTCCTGTATATTCTTTTGTGGCAAGCACTGCGTGCCTACTGCTGATCCGTCGCTTCAGAAGATGCGTTTTCCATTTCGACGCTCTCGGGAATATCCGATTCGGCATCTTTCTTTTCCACCACAGCCTCCGGCGCCTCTTTGTTGGATTCAGCGGCCAATCTCTCTTCAAATTTTTTCTTGCCTTCTAAAACCGCATCGGCAAATTTTGAAGCAAAGAGTTTGATGGCCCGGATCGCGTCATCGTTTCCCGGAATAATATAATCGATATCCGTCGGATCGCAATTTGTATCAACAATTGCCACCAGCGGCACGTTCAGCTTCTTGGCTTCCATAACTGCAATGTGCTCCCGGTTGGGATCGACGATAAATACGGCTGCCGGCTGGGATTTCATGTTTTTAATGCCGCCCAGAACATTTTCCAGTTTGTCCATATCCTTCTGCAGTTTGGTGATTTCTTTTTTCGGGAAAGCCTTGATTGAATCGTCATTGAACATTTTATTGAGGCTGTTGAGGCGGTCAACGCTCTTTTTAACGGTAATAAAATTGGTCAACATGCCGCCCAGCCAGCGCTGATTGACATAGGGCATTCCGCAGCGCAACGCTTCTTCGCGAATGGCCTCCTGGGATTGTTTCTTGGTTCCGACAAAAAGAATTTCTTTGCCCTGGCTGACCGTATCCACCACAAAGTTATACGCCGTCTGAAACAGACCGACGGTCTGCTGAAGGTCGATAATGTAGATGTTGTTGCGCGCCCCGAAGATATAGGGCTTCATTTTTGGGTTCCATTTGTTGGTTTGATGTCCGAAATGGACGCCGGCTTCGAGTAACAGTTTCATTGAAATTGCTGACATGTGTATTCTCCTTTTTGTTTTTTATCCTCCACCCCCATCATCTTGACCGGCACACTTAATTTCTAAGCAACATGCCGACAATCCGGAGATGTGTGAAATGTTTGCGGCAATTACCACAAATAATTTGTTTATTCAAGTCATAATAACTGTTTTGGCAATAAAATTAGCGTATTTTATTGTTTTCGGGCTTCAGGTTGAATAATCGGCGTTGATTTTTACATAATCATAAGAAAGATCGGATGTATAGACTGCGTAGGACTTGTCACCGCCGCCCAGGCTGATGCGGACCTCAATATTGCCGCCTTTAAAAACGTCCTTCAACTTTGAAAGCGTTACAACTGCCGGCGTATCCTGTGAATATACGTTGACATTGCCTATTGACAGACCAATTCTTTCTCTTTCCAGAGGGATTCCCGAAGCGCCGATTGCGGCAATGATTCTGCCCCAGTTGGGATCTTCGCCAAAAAAAGCGGTCTTGACAAGATTGGAATTGGCCACAGAATAGGCGACACGCCTTGCATCCGATTTTGACTTGGCACCTTCAACCACAATGGATATAAACTTTGTCGCACCCTCGCCGTCTTTCACCACGGCCTGGCAAAGTTCGGCCAAAACATCCGTTAACATGTCTCTAAATCTCTGAAGTCGCGCCTGGGCTCTCTCCAGCGGATTGTTTCCGGCAAGACCGTTGGCCAGAATGATGGCTGTATCGTTGGTGCTCATGCAACCGTCAACACTGATGGCGTTAAATGTCGAGTCAATCACCTGGTGAAAGACGGTATTGAGCGCCTTGGTGTCAATCAAAGCGTCGGTCATAACATAAGTGAGCAACGTCGCCATATTGGGCTCAATCATGCCGGCACCTTTGGCAATCCCGCATACGGTAATGTCCCTGGCACCGACAGTACCTTTGCGAACGGATATTTTGGGATATTTATCCGTAGTCATCATGGCCGATTCGGCATCCTCGATTCCAAACTCATTCAGCCCCTTGACCAGTTTGCCGATGCCGGATTCAATTTTTTTCAGAGGAAGCCTTTTCCCGATCACGCCCGTCGAACACACCAGAAGATGTTCTTCGGGAATTTTTAACTGTCTGGCCGCCGCCGCTGAAACGGCCAGCGCGTCCTCCATTCCTGCTTTTCCGGTCGCCGCGTTGGCACAGCCGCTGTTGGTGATAATCGCCTGCGCTATTCCTCTTTTGATCCGTTCCGCATCAATCAAAACCGGCGCAGCCCTGAAGGTATTTTTTGTAAACATCGCGGCTGCCTTTGCCGGAACAGTGGAATAAATCAGCCCCAGGTCTTTCTGGTCACCGCCCTTAATGCCCGCAGAAACTCCATTGGCTAAAAAACCGGGCACGCTTACTTTATTGCTGGTCGATTTTACCATTGCAGCAGCTC
>JAGFXG010000067.1 GCA_017860985.1 Deltaproteobacteria bacterium | reverse complement strand
GTCCATTTTATCGTTTACGAAATTCACTTTTTCCCGAACCTGCCCGTTGGCATAATAACTGACGGCCGGACCGTTCCTTTTGCCGCCTGAAAAATGAAGTTCGGCCATGATTTGGCCACCAGGAAAGTATGTTGTATATTGGCCGTGTATTTTCCCTTCCAGTAGATATTTTTTTTCCTTTGTGGCTCCGTTTGAATAATGAATTATTTTTTCTTTGGGCATAATATTGTTGCTCGTTTCATATTCGGGGTTGTTTTCTTCCGTTCGTTCAGCCCTGGGTACCGGCTGCTGTCATGCTATCCGGCTGCATATTTTCTATTTGATATGGAAATGGCTTATAAACAATATTACCCTGCAATGCCGTTGTGGAAGAATAATGTATATTTTTTAATCAATCCACCCGAAGAATGCAACCAAAAACAGACAGGTTTAAGTAAATTTTGTTTTACTTTTTGCAAAAAGGCTATTAGGGTTTGACAGTCGGATAATTTATTCCATATAATAAGAGTGTATTACAACAACTGAGCGGGCATAAATGATCGTTTCCAATTTAGATACAACAAGAGTTGCCATTATCGGACCCGGACGTCTGGGCACGTCGTTTGCCTACAAGCTGGGACGCGACAATAAACGGGTTGCCATTTATTATCACAACTCGGACGTCTGCAAGGCCATTAACCGTGACCATTTAAATCCGATTCATTTAACTGAGGATCTGGCTAAACGCTTGGGCGGGATGGACCAGGTTCCCCGTCTGTCGCCGAAAGTTTATGCTACCAATGACCTTGAGCATATCGTCGAAACAAACGACTTTATCATTTTATCGGTAACCATGAATCGTCTTCCGGAACTGCTCAATTATCTCAAACCGATGATTGACAGAAAGGCGGGGGATACCTGCCTGATATCACCGATCAAGGGGTTGATTTCCGATGAAATTTCGACCGAGCTGATTACGCCGTCACAGCTGATTCGCAATCATTTGCGCCATCTTGAGAATAAATATCAGGTAGCGTGCATTGGCGGTCCTTTTTTTGACATGGATATCGCTTTGGATGCCTACTATAATTTTGATAAAATCGGTGTGGAGGCTTGCGGAGCGCTGAAAAATATCGTTGCCAATATCAAGGGCCTGACGGATTCACTGGACATGGGTGATTCGATTCCAGGCACAATCTTTGCCCGTTCCGGTGTGGAAATCCGGTCGCTGACCAGAGTGCTCGGAGGCGGTTTTCAGGCGTTTCATTCTCAGGCCGGTGTCGGCGACATGTACGTTACCGTTTCGTCGCTGGCCAGCAAGAATTACCGTTATGGGAAGTATTTCTATGAGTTGTACACCGGCAATCCCATTGAAACGAATCTGAGGGTGCTTGGAAAAATTGACGGTACGCCGGAAGGTCCCAACACGATCCGCAACGTATACAAATATCTGGACAAGAAAAACATGTACAGTCCGCTTTTTTCGTGCGCTTATAATATTTTTAATAAAGGCGGCAGCAAAGATGCAATTAAAGACATGATTATTCAAGCCTGCCAGTTTGACAAGAGAAAGAACGAATACATTGGTCCTTTTTCCAGATTTATGTATCGCATCATCCCGGATTACTGGTACCGGCGCGACAAAGAAATGTTCGATTGACATTGCTTCGCCCGACGACGACCGGTTGTCCCAATCCGGTTCTGACGT
Organism: Deltaproteobacteria bacterium; assembly: GCA_017860985.1. Taxonomy (GTDB): domain Bacteria; phylum Desulfobacterota; class Syntrophia; order Syntrophales; family Smithellaceae; genus UBA8904. The sequence continues at coordinate 5,977 of JAGFXG010000067.1, read as the reverse complement.
TAACGTTTCCAATTCATGCATGAAATTAAAATGATGGTATTCCCCGGTCAGTCCGAGGGAAAGTAGACAAATGGTAAATCAAAGCAGCCGGGGCTCGAACACATGTGGAAGCAGAAAATAGTTTCTCCCGAAAATATGCTGGCTAAGATTGATCCGGGCATGAGTATTTTTCTGGGAACGGGAATGGCCGAACCCCGGACACTGGTCAAGCACCTGATGGAATCCGATCAGTCCAACCTGCAGGACCTGGAACTGATCCAGCTGGTCAGCCTGGGCGACGCCGTGGCCATTGATGAACGTTATGCCCGAAAATTTCGCCTAAAGACTTTTTTTTCCGGATGGCTCGCATCCGAAGCCATCAGCCAGGGGCGGGTTGACCTGATTCCCAGCCGTTTTTCGCGGGTCGCATGGCTTTTTAAAACCGGTGTGATCAATATCGATGTCGCTTTTATCCAGGTGACCCCTCCCGATGAAAACGGCTATGCTTACCTTGTCGGGGCATCCGTCGAAAAACAGGCCATGGAAATGGCTAAAATCGTTGTCGGCGAAATCAACTCCCAGATCCCCCGGACAATGGGCGATACCCTGGTAAACATGGACGATTTCAATTACCTGGTTGAGGCAACCGAGCCGCCGTATTATGTCGGTCGCTGGCCGCTTCAGGATGTTTATCTGAAGATCGCCGCAAATGTGGCTTCGGTCATTCAGGACGGCTGCTGCATATCCTACGGGATCGGGCCGCTTTTTGAAGCACTGGCCAAGACGCTGACGACGAAAAAAAATCTGGGTGTGCATTCGCCTTTCTTTACGGATGCTCTGATGGATCTGGTCAAAAGCGGAGCCGTGACCAACCGCTATAAAAATATCTATCGTGGCAAATCCTGTGCCTCCTATGTTATCGGCACGAAAGAGTTGATGCAATGGCTCGATTTGAATCCGCTGGTGGAATTCCAGCCGCAGGACATCGTGATGGATCCGCGGGTTATTGGCCTGAATGATAACATGGTTGCCATTTTCCCGGCACGAAAAGTTGATCTCACCGGCGATATCGCGCTGCATGCCGGAAAGGGGAATGTTACCGCCGGGCCGGGTAATGTTCGGGAACTCTTCATGGGAGCGACGTTTTCCAAAAACGGCCGGACGATTTTTGCCCTGCCCAGCCGTAACCGCATGGGGAGAACCAATATCCTTCTTTCTCTGGATAAATACCCTTTCCAATTTACCAACCGTGAGTCGATGGATGTTGTGATAACAGAATACGGCGTGGCTTATCTGATGGGCAAGACGCTGCGTGAGCGGGCGCAGGCGCTCATTGAAATTGCGCATCCGGATGACCGGCCGGATCTGGTAAGGCAGGCCAAGGAAGAGAAGATGATTTATGCCGACCAGATTTTTTATGCCGAATCAGGCCACCTTTATCCGGATAAGATAGCCTGTTCGCATCGATTCAAAGATGGGCTGATCATTCGTTTCCGGGCGATCAAGCCGTCTGATGAAGAGGAAATGCGCCGTCTGTTCTACCGGTTCTCCGATCAGGCGGTCTACTATCGTTATTTCAGTCCGATCAAAACCATGCCCCATAAAAAAATGCAGGAATATGTCAACGTGGATTATCGCTGCACCATGTCCATTGTGGCCATCATTGACGAGTCCGGGGTTGAAAAAATCATCGGTGAGGCACGCTATGTCAGAACCAAGGGGGAACCTTTTGCCGACACCGCCTTTATTGTCGATGAGCAATACCAGGGCATGGGCATTTCAACCTATCTTTTCAATCTGCTGATACGTGCGGCCAGGGAGGAAGGGGTTGCCGGACTGAAGGCCGACGTTCTGGAAAACAACAGAGCCATGTTGAAAGTTTACGAAAAAGCGATCTACCCGGTACAGACCGTCCTCTCCGGCGGCGTATATAAAATTACGATTCCTTTCGATACAAAATAAAGTCGCGACAAAAAAAGACACCTGCCGTGAAGAATAATCCACGGCAGGTGTCTGATTGATATTAACCAAATGGCCAAATGATTAGTGACTAGGTCATGACCCGAATGGCCACATTTCTTTCCTTGAGTTCCCTGCGGTTCGCGAGAAGGCCTTTGGCTGCAACTCGGTCGAGGACATAGATCAATTCGCCGCCCTGTTTCGAATACTGCTGGCCATACGAAATGGGGATTTCAGGAGTGACGTCGCCCAGGAGAGATCGTGTCACGGATTCCGTCTTTCGCCCACCGTTGGCCAGAAGAACGACTGTTTTTGCCTGATAAACCAGTTCAGCCCCCATACTTACGGCATACTGCGGCGAATCCGCCTTCTTGCTGAAATGCCCGTCAGCAACCGCATTGTTGATGGTATTGTCGTCCAGCTTTACCAGCATCACCGAACTTCCTTTAAACGGAATGCCTGATTCGTGAAAGGCCACATGACCACGGCCGCCCACTCCTATGACTTGAAGATCAATGCCGCCTACCGCTTTAATTTTCCGGGCGTATCCGTCCAAAATTTCTTTCCGGATCCACGCCAGGTATTCGGATGACGCTCCGGCATTGATGGCGATGGATTTTCCGGCATCGGTTCCCTTGTATTCCCAATCGCTTTTATTTTCCTTTAATTCCCGGATCAGTTTTTTCTGGTCAATCAACGATCCGTAAGGGACGCGTGTTTCAATGAATTTTTTCTTCAGATGGCTGAAAAGCTCCTGAATCATAAAATAAGCATAGCTTTCCGGATGCAGGACCCGCTGCTGAATGTTATCACCGGGCAGGCCGACATATTCATCGAGGTTGAAACTGCGGATCCGGCCGGCATCAAAACGACCTTCGTTGGCTGCCCGGGCGAAATGTTTATAGAGTCCCGTCGGCGAGTTTCCCGTTGCCAGACCCAAAACAGCCTCGTTTTTTTCTTTAAGAATTTCTATAATTTTTTTGATGACAAGTCCCGATGCAACTTCACTCATGTGCGTGAAGTCTCTTGTCACCCATACGGTTATTCCCATGATGTATTCTCCAGTCTTATCCAAGTTCGCTTTTTACGATGTCGGCAAGCTGCTGACAATACTTTGCCGTTACTGCATCGGACGGCCCTTCTACCATGACGCGGCACATATTCTGAGTGCCTGAATACCGGACCAGGACACGTCCCTCTTCACCCAGTTCTTTTTCTATCTGTTTGATGGCTTCCACCAGCTTGGGAACTTTGTCAATGTCCGGCTTACTTTTGACATCCACGTTAATCAGTTTTTGAGGAAAGATGTCCATCATGCGCGCCAGTTCGGAAAGCGGCTTGCCTTCTTTTATCATTGCGGCAACCAGCTGAAGAGCGGCAATAATCCCGTCACCTGTGGTGTGGTGTCTCAGGAAGATCAAGTGTCCTGCTTCCTCTCCTCCTATGATTGATCCAAGCCGCAGCATATCTTCGAGGACATAGCGGTCTCCCACTTTGGAGGCGTGGTGCGTAAAGCCGTACTTCTTGCAGGCAACTTTTAAACCCAGATTGCTCATAACCGTACTGACCAGCAGGTCGTTCTTCAACTTGCCCTCTTTTTTCAGAATATTTGCGCAGATGATGAGAATCTGATCTCCCGTGATCTCGTTACCCTTTTCATCCACAGCGATGAGGCGGTCACCGTCCCCGTCGAAAGCCAGCCCGATGGCCGCGCCATTTTCGACGACTTTCTTTCTCAGAAGTTCTGTATGCTGCGATCCGCAATGATCGTTGATATTTATGCCGTTCGGCGTTTTGTGAATTGTTTCAACATCAGCCCCGAGTTCATTAAATGTATCCTGTGCCACCCGATAGGTAGCGCCATTGGCGGTGTCCAGAACAATTTTCATTCCTTCCATGGAAAGGTGACGGGGGAATGTGTTTTTTGCAAAAACGATGTAACGGCCGGTCACTCCTTCAAGCCGGAAAGCTTTGCCGATACCGCTTGCCGGCGGCAGGTGGTCATTGAGTTTGTCATTAAGGATCAGGTCTTCGATCGTTTCTTCCTGTTCGTCGGAAAGCTTGTAGCCGTCACCGCCAAAAATTTTTATTCCATTATCCTGAAATGGATTATGCGACGCAGAGATCACAACGCCTGCGTCTGCACGCATGCTCTGGGTGATAAAAGCAATTCCCGGTGTGGGCAACACGCCGACAAGATAAGGATTGCCTCCCATAGAGCTTACGCCGGCCTCCAGGGAACTTTCCAGCATGTACCCGGAAAGCCGGGTGTCCTTCCCTATAATGATCATGGCGCGGTGCCCTTCTTTTTTAAACAAGTGCACCATCGCCCGTCCAACTCCAAAGGCAATTTCAGGTGTCATGGGATAACGGTTTGCTTCGCCTCTGATCCCGTCAGTTCCAAATAATTTACCCATTGATTTTCTCCTTCTTGCAATTATTTAAATGTTATAGATGATTAGATGTCAGGGTTTTTATAAACCTGTTTACGGCAGGGCCTGATCGGCCTTTTGAGCAATGGCATTCACGATGCCGTTTAACCATGTTACGCCCTTCCTTGAAACCTCTGCCGGCAGATCCTGAATGGTTGATATGTAATCTGCGCTTTTATCTTTCACGGTCTTTTCAAAATCGTTCAGAAAATCTTCCCTGGATTTTTCTGTTGAGGTCGCGACTTCCGGAATTTTCCCGGTGAAGAGTTCTTCAAGCCAGCCGATCTGATCAAGCAGGTCCTTTCTTTTACTGCCATATTCGGCTGGTGATGCCGCGGCTTTTCCCGCCATCGCTTTCACCCTTTTCAGGCGCTCCTTTTTACCCGCCAAAAGCTGCTCCAGAAGACCGGCATAAATAAGAGAACCGAATTCCCTGGTTTCCAGAAACGGTTTTCTGATATTTGTGTACCACGCTTCGAGGGCCGTCAGGTTCGCCAGATAAAGAACATTGTTTTTGATGATACGACTGAAATTAGGGTACATTGCCGGTATATAGTCTTTTGCTCCGTTTGCCATGGACTTTTCAAAGATCAGTTGATTGTCTCCGGGATAATCATGCCGCAGGACTGAGCCCGCCGCCACAACATTGCCGAAACCCAGCCTCACCGGGCCGATGATTCCTCCCTGACCGCCCAGAAAAATAGGGGGCTGGTTCAGCATCACTCCCCGCGGGACATCACCCAGCAGTGAGGGGGTTGTTTTGTCGGCATCCGGTGTAAAATTAAAATGGATGTAAGAGCTTCCCACTTCGGAATGATTGCTGCGGCTGGTTCCGCCGGACATGAAACAATCGCAGAAGTTGATCAGGCTGCCCAGTGTCACAAAGGGGAAAAGAATGGTCTGCTTTAATCCGACCGTGTGTGCGCCGCCCGCTTCCTCCTCCAGGATGCATCCTTCCCGGACATGTGCGCCCATGCCCATGTTTGCTTTTTCCAGAAAGACGGATTTGCTGAAAAAGCCGCCCTTTAACTCAACTTTCGCGCCAAGCTGGCAGTTATCAATGGTCGCCGGCCCTTCGTAGCCCAGCTGACAACCGGACGATATGACTGTTTTACTGCCATAAATCCGGCAACCCGGATAAATCCGGACCTCTTTGCCGGAAATCTGATCGACATTGACTTCATTCCCGATTTCAAGGGTTCCGGGATTGGGAATTTCTACACCTTTTTCAATAAGCTGTTTTATTTTTTCGTAGGATTTTGGTTTTAAATCCATACCATCTCCCTGGTTTCTAAAGTTGACCCCCATGATAAGAAGGGAACGGTCACTCAAGGACCGTTCCCTGTTAAATCACTTATAGCGGGCGCAAAATATCCTGAATTCTGCCCCGCAGTCTAATAATCTAAAACCATACAGCCTGTTGCTTATACTACCCCGTAAGCCAGCATTGCCTTGGCAACCTTGGTGAAGCCGGCAATGTTCGCGCCGGCAACGTAATCGCCTTTTCTACCATAGGCTTCCGCCGTATCAAAGCAGTTTTTATGAATGCTTTTCATAATCAGAAGCAGACGGTTGTCGACTTCTTCGCGTGTCCAGGAAAGTCTTAA
>JAGFXG010000066.1 GCA_017860985.1 Deltaproteobacteria bacterium | reverse complement strand
TTTATCAATCACTCCATAACCGGTGACATGGCTTCCGGGATCGATTCCTAGGATTCGCAAAATATCAGCTTTCGTTAAAAACCAGGTTTGCTTCCTAACTCAATTTTTCCATAACATCTTCATCAATGTCAAAATTGGAGTAAACGTTCTGTACATCATCGTTGTCTTCCAGCTTTTCCATCATTTTCAGCATGGACTCCGCCTTGCCTGCATCCAGGTTAACGGTATTGGAAGGGATTTTGCTGATGGATGCCGACAGGTGTTTGATGCCCTTTTCGTCAATGGCTTTTTTAACTGCTTCAAAAGCCGCCGGCTCAGTGATTACTTCAAACTCGCTGCCTTCCGTTCTCACATCTTCCGCCCCGGCTTCCAGCACCAGTTCCAGGAGCTCATCTTCGGCGATGGCTTTTTTATCGATCACGATACTCCCTTTTTTCGCGAACATCCATGACACACATCCGTTTTCACCCAGATTACCGCCATGTTTGGAAAAAATGTGACGGATTTCCGCCACTGTCCGGTTTTTATTGTCCGTCATGATATCGACAATGACTGCCGATCCCCCGGGACCGTAACCTTCATAAGTGATTTCTTCATAAGCTGCCGCACCCTCACCGCCGCCTGTTCCTTTTTTAATTGCCCTGTCGATATTATCCTTGGGCATGTTTTCTTCCTTGGCCGCCATAACCGCCTGTCTCAAACGGGCGTTGCCTTCAATGTCCCCCCCACCCAGACGAGCCGCCAGAGTAATTTCCTTGATAATTTTGGTGAAAATCTTGCCGCGCTTGGCGTCAATTGCCCCTTTTTTCCTTTTGATGGTGCTCCACTTTGAATGGCCGGACATATTCTTTCACTCCTGGAAAAGATAATCTTGCATATTTTTTTGCTGCATAGCATAAGGCAATAAGCTTGTAAAGTTAATTACATTTTCACCGTGAGGTTCACTTTATGAAATCCTATCGAGAAGAGCTATGGTTTAACGTCCCCGGCAGGCGGGCTTTTATCAATATTACCGGCAAAGTGAATGAGGCCCTGAGGAAAAGCAACATTCAGGAAGGCCTTGTGCTGGTCAATGCCATGCATATTACGGCGTCTGTCTTTATCAACGATGATGAGGCGGGTTTGCATCAGGATTATGAAGACTGGCTGGAAAAACTCGCGCCGCACGCGCCGGTGTCCTTTTACCGGCACAACCGCACCGGCGAAGACAACGGAGATGCGCACCTGAAAAGACAGATTATGGGACGTGAAGTGGTCGTCGCCGTAACCAGGGGCAAACTCGACTTCGGTCCCTGGGAACAGATTTTCTACGGTGAGTTTGACGGCGGCAGAAAAAAACGAGTGCTCGTGAAAATCATCGGGGAGTAGAAGAAACGATTCGACAAGCTCAGCGACAGAAGGCGAAAGGGGCAAGGTTCAAGGCGCAAGGTTTAAGGTTGAGGGCTCGGCCTTGATCACGTTGGGCATACCTTCTCCGCCAAGATAAAAGACAACGAGTTTGACCGGAATTTTTCCCTTGTTGAATCCCTTGTGTTTAAGATTGACGACTTCGATAATCGCATCCCCTTTTTTAAACTCGGTTGTTTTTCCGCCTTCCATTTCAACAGTCAGACGTCCGGACAATACGTAAGCATAAACCTCCATCGGATGACTGTGCCAACCCGTCCCTTTGCCCGGCGAGATCTCCACCGTCATGACGGTTACCATGGGACGGTCCTTATCCAGATAATCAATCGGCTCTCCGTTGCTCATTTTGTCTGTCTGGAGAATGACCTTTCCCTGAACCCCCGTATCATAATCGTCTGCTGAGGCGCTAAAGGGAATTACGAGCATCACAGCTGCCCACAGCCACATTCGGTTTTTCGCCGGCATCACAATACACCTCCTCTGGCGTTACAGATTTCTCTTCAGTTTCAATCCGGAATCCTCAATGCAAAATCTTCAGATAATATTACAGGTGAATACATTTATTTTCAACACAGGAGAATACATTAAATAGTCAAATAATCCTATGGCCTTGACTTTAAATCAATTTTGAGTAACAATATAAAGTATGACTGAAGGCTTTTGATGATGCCGATATCCACTGTAATTTTTGATAGCGGTTCAGGATGTTCAGAAATTCAAATTATTCGTGACACCAGGAATCGGCTGCAGTTTCAAACTGGAGATAATAAATGAAGTCCAAAACACCGCCTGAAAAAAAGAGCCTGAAAAAATCCGCCTCGCCAATAAAAAAATCCAAGCCGGCACAAAAAGAAAAAGTTCCGTCCGCCGACAGCAATGCGCGCAAAGAAATCAAAAACCTGAAGGCGACTCTGCACACCAATGAAGAAAAATTTCAAGCGATCCTGAACAATATTGAAGACGGCTATTATGAATCAGACCTGGCCGGCAGCATCACTTTTTTTAACGATTCTTTATGCCGTATTGCAGGCCGCAACAAGAAAGAAATCATGGGCCTGAACTACCGGCAATATGTAAGCGAAAAAACGGCAAAAGAAATGCACGCCATCTACCATAAAGTTTATACAACCGGTCGGGGCATAAAAAGATTCGTACATGAGCTTTATACGAAAAAAGGCGATTTAAAATTCGTTGAAACCTCCATTACGTTAAGAAAAGACCGCAAAGGCAGCAAAATCGGATTTCAGGGCATCGTGCGCGACATCACCGACCGAAAAGCCGCAGAAGAAGCCCTGGAAAAAAGAGAGGAAAGATACCGCACTGTCCTGGAAGATATTGACGATGAATATTTTGAACTTGATCTGGCCGGTAACTTTGTTTTTGTCAATGATTCGCTGGTGCACTATCTTGGATACCCTAAAGCGAACTTGATCGGGATGAACTATCAGAAGTGCTGCGATAAAGAATCCGGCCACAAAATGAATGATTGCTTCAAGGAGGTTTATCAAACAGGGACCCCCTTTAAAAACGTTGAAGTTTCATTGATCGCTAAAGACGGCTCAATACGGTACACAGAAACCTCAGGCGCTCTCATGCGGAATGGTGACGGCAAACCGATCGGTTTCAGCATCGTATCGCGGGATGTAACCGAGCGGAAAAAAGAAGAAGAGCGATACCGCATTTTGATGGAAAATATTGAAGAAGGTTATTTTGAACTTGACCTGAAAGGCAAGGTTACTTTTGTCAATGACGCTCACTGCCAAAAACTGGGCTATACACGTGAAGAAGCAATCGGCATGAGTTTCCGGCGCTATACCAATGAATCCATGACCGCAAAAGCCCGGCAGATCTACGCGAACATTTACAAGACCGGACAACCCGCCAGATATGAAATCGAGTACATCAAGAAAAACGGAGATAAACATTACTGCGAGGTTTCTGCATCTGTCATCAATGATGCAAGAGGCAATCCCATCGGCTTCCGGGGCATTTCTCTGGACATCTCCGGACGCAAGCAGATGGAGGCTGACCTTCGTGAAAGAGAAGAAAAATACAAAACCATCCTGGACAGTATTGATAACGGCTATTATGAGGTGGACCTGGCCGGCAACCTGACCTTTTTCAATGATTCCATGTGCCGGATCTGGGGATATCCCAAAGAAGAACTGATGGGGATGAACAACCGGCAGTACGCAGATGAAGAAAATGCCAGAAAACTTTATGAAACGTTCAATCAAGTTTACCGGACAGAAATACCCACTAAGGCCTTCGATTGGCAGGTTAGAAGAAAGGACGGGAACATCGTATTTATTGAAGCTTCCGTTGCACTTCGAAAGGATTCGGCCGGTAACAAAATAGGCTTCATGGGGATTGTTCGCGACATCACCGAACGCAAACATGCAGAGGATGAACTCAGACAAAATCAATACTTTCTGATCAAATCTCAGGAAGTTGCCCAGATCGGCTCTTATAAGGTCGATTCCAGGACCGGCCGGTGGATCAGCTCTCGGGTCCTTGACAACATCCTCGGGATTGATGAAAATTATCAGAAAACTCCGCAGGGCTGGTTCAACCTGATCCATCCTGACGAACGACAAGACATAAAACGATTCCTGTATGAAACAATTAAAATTCACAGGAAGCGCCTCTTTGATACTTCATTAAGAATTGTCAGGCAAAATGATGGACAGGAACGCTGGGTCCAGGCGAAGGGTGAACTTACGTACGATCAGGACGGCAATGCAATTACCATGATCGGCACGATTCAGGACATCACCGACCGTAAACAAATGGAAGATGAAATCCTGGAAAGTGAACGCAAATACCGGTCCATAGTTGAAAACGCGCAGGAAGGCATCTTTCAGGCATCACCCGACACTCAAAAAATATCTATGAACAACGCATTTGCCGCCATGCTCGGATACGATTCGCCGCAAGACGTCTACGGTGACATCACCGAACTCGCCAAACAGGTTGCCGCGGATCCTGATGAATTCCTGAAGGTGCGTGATATTCTCCGCCGGGACGGCAGTATTAAAAGTTACGAAACGCAGCTTCACCGCAAGGATAAAAGCCTCATCTGGGTAAGCATGAGCATAACAGCGGTTAAGGACAATAAAGGCGGTGTGGTTTATCATGGTATCGTGGAAGACATTACACCTAAAAAGAAGCTGGAGCAGGAACGCCAGGCCAGTCTGCAAAGCCTTCGCAAGTCACTGGGCGCTACCATCAAAGCCATGTCCGCTACCGTGGAAGCCAGAGATCCCTATACGGCTGGACATCAGCGGCGGGTTTCCGATCTGGCCCGTTCCATCGCTACGGAAATGAAGATGTCCCGTGACCAGATTGACTGCATCCGCCTGGCAGGCATAATCCATGACCTGGGAAAGATTTCCGTTCCGTCTGAAATCCTCACCAAGCCGACCCGTCTTTCCAACCTGGAATTTGAATTGATCAGGACCCATTCAGAAGCAGGATACAGCATACTGAAAGACATTGAATTTCCGTGGCCGATTGCCCGCATCGTACTGGAACACCACGAACGTATAGACGGTTCGGGTTATCCAAACAAACTGAAAGCAGACGAGCTTCTGCTGGAATCAAAAATTATCGCGATTGCCGATGTCGTGGAAGCCATCTCATCCAATCGTCCCTACCGGCCGGCTGTTGGAATCCAGGCAGCTCTGGAGGAAATTGAAAAAAACAAGGGAATTCTCTACGACAGCGTGGCTGCCGAAGCCTGTATCAGGCTGTTCCGTGAAAAGCATTACAAGATGCCTGATTAAAAAATCAGGCGATTGGTCCTGATTTAAATGTTCTCTTCTCTGTCGTCTTTAATGTTTTAAAAACAAAGCGGCATGACTTAAAGAAATCGCGGGTCTCTCCAGCAGATCAAACCCGGATTTTTGAGCCAGGCTTACCGACATGTCGAATTGAGTTTTGGTTACATGAAGTTTAGGTTCCGCCAGCAGAAATCTGCCGCCTTCTTTCAATATGGTGTGAAGTCCGGCATAGAATCTCTCCTGATCCGGCACTTCATGCGCCATCCAGAAAGCCAGTATAAAATCAGCCAGAACCGTAACATTCAGTGAGTTTTCACCGGCCAGGACCGTTCTGATCCGGTTTGACACCCCGGCTCTCTGGGCCCTCTCCAATATTGCTTTAAGCATTTTCTCCTGAATATCCACGGCAATGACCCGTCCGCCGTCTCCTACGAGGCGAGCCATCGCAATGGTAAAAAAACCGATGCCGGGGCCGACATCTACGACAGTATCGCCGGGCCGGATGAAGGAATTCATGATTCGATCAGGATCCTGTAAAAGTCTGCGAATCCTGTTATCAAAGGTAAAGCACAGCCAGCGGGGGCAAACATGGTGTTTTCTGAAAAACAGGAGATCGCCTATTTTACTCATCAGGTTTTCCTTTGGCGACATGAGCTGTCAGCTATATGGGGCGTGAATCTATTTAGCTCACCGTATCCTTCACTCATCAAGATGAGGACCGCACGCAAGCGTCTTTCTGTACTCAGACAACGACAAGCCCTTTTCCCCTCAAATAATCTTTGACGTCTTTAATTTTAAGCATGCGGAAATGAAAGACTGAAGCGGCCAGTAAAACGCTGGCGCCGCCTTCAACCACCGCTTCATAGAAATCTTCCAGTTTACCCGCACCGCCTGAGGCCACCACAGGGACAGTCACGGCAGAAGAGACAGCCCTGGTAAAGGGAATATCATAACCAGCCTTTGTTCCATCACCATCCATGCTGGTGGGCAGAATCACGCCCGCACCCAGTTCCTGGCAGGTTTTGGCCCAGGCCACCGCGTCTTTGGCGATGGGCAGCGTACCGCCGGAAACCACCAGCTCAAATCCGGACGTCATGGCCGCGTTTCGTTTCGCGTCAATAGCTACCGTGATTTTGTCCGACCCGAATTTCTTCGCCGCCTCACGAACCAGATCGGGATTTTTCACCGCGGCACTGTTCATGGAGACCTTGCTCGCCCCGGCGCCCAGAACCATTTCAATATCCTCAATCGAGGAAATGCCGCCGCCGACCGTCAACGGAATGCTGATCACTGCCGAAACCTTCCTGACCCATTCCAAACGCGTTTTACGGTTTTCGAGCGTGGCCGCGATATCCAGCATGGCCAGTTCATCCGCACCTTCGGCCTGATAAAAGGCGGCATTCTCCACCGGATCACCCGCTTCTTTAATATCAACAAAATGA
>JAGFXG010000065.1 GCA_017860985.1 Deltaproteobacteria bacterium | reverse complement strand
CTGGCGCGCTTTTTTGAATTGTACGGGGGCACCGTGGATCGTTCGGGACGCATCCACCGATACCCCGACCTCGATCAGATGCGCCGACGTATTTTTTCCGTGAGCGTCACAGACGAACAAACCCGCAGGACGATCAAAAGTGTTTACGAGCGCTACCATGTCATTCTGGAGCAGCATGGAGCTGTCGGCTGGGCGGGCCTTGAAGCCTATCTGCAAAAAACGGGCGATTCCAGGTTGGCCATTTGTCTGGAAACAGCCCATCCTGCCAAGTTTCCGGATGAAATTAAAGATCTTCTGGGGATCGAACCGGAACCGCCGGAAAGCATGAAGGATCTTGCCGGACGGGATGGCAGCGCCATTAATATATCCAAAGATTTCGCGTCATTTAAAAAATACCTGCAGAGCCGTTTGAAGATCAGAAAGTGAAATATTCACAATTTCATTTTTTCGAAAGGTCAGGGTGATGGATGATGGAAACGGAAATATATTATTCTGAAGAAAAAGAACTTTGGCAATTCACGATGGAACAGGATTTGTTCCCGGGTGAGTTGATTATTGAAATCGGGCGTTTTTTTCTGGGGGCACCTTATCGTGCCTGCACGCTGGATGTGCCGGGCAGGGAGAAACTGGTCGTTAACCTGGCTGAATTTGATTGTTTTACCTTTGTGGAAACGGTTTTGGCGCTTGCCGGATGTGCCGCGTCCGGGAAGCTGTTGCCTGCTGAATTGCAAAAGAGAATAAAATACATCCGTTACCGTCAGGGGAAAATAGACGGCTATGAATCGCGTCTGCATTATTTCACCGACTGGCTTCGGGACAACGAAAAGAAGAAAGTGTTGAAGGATATCTCAAACGATCTGAAAGGCAAACCCGTCCGCAAAAAAATCAATTTCATGACGTCGCACAGCGATCTGTATGCCGCGCTGAAAAACCCTGCCATGGTCGACAGAATACGGCCGATTGAAAAAAATCTTTCCCGCAAAACATTTTATATTATAAGCAAAAACACGGTCAATGCGATAAAAACCAAAATTCAAAGCGGTGACATCATCGCCTTTGCGTCCGGCAAGGAAGGATTGGATGTTGCTCACGCAGGCTTTGCCGTCCGGCAGGGAAAGTCCCTGCGGATTTTGCATGCATCCAGCAAAGAAGGCGCGGTGGTCATTTCGAAGATAAGCCTCACGGCTTACCTGAAGTCAAATAAAAATTTTACCGGCATCATTGTGGCAAGATCTTGCCGGGTGTAAACAGATTCCTTTTTTTACTGCGAAAGGTCGGAGCTGAAACTCCGGGCGATGACCTCAGCGATATTCAGCATGTGCCGGCGGACTGCTTTGGGCGATCGTCCCGGATAGTTCCTGAATGTGATGAGCACTCCGTTTAAAGCCGCGAAGAAAGCATGGGACAATGGGCGAACCGGTCCGGTCCTTTTCATATTGTTGAACAACCGGTCAAGCTGATCGAAAATTCTCCTTTCCGCCTCGTTTAGTTTTTCAATTTTTTCTGCCGAAAGCGAACCGTCAAGCATGAAGTGGGTCATCATCCTGAAGTACTGATCGTTATCCATAAGATATGTCATATAGGCATTGCTGATCTTTAAGAGATCAGGGGTTTTTGACTTTTCGATCAGATTTTTCAGCGTATCCGTTATTTCTCCGGCTCCCTGCAGAAACGCTTCCACGAATAGCGACTGCTGATCCGGGAAATACCGGTAGATGGTGGCATGGGAAATTCCCGCTTCCCGGGCAATATCGCGGATGCTGACTTTGTTGAATGGCTTGACGGCAAAAACGCGCTGGGCAGCCTGTATAATAACTGTCTGGCGGGCAAGTCTTGCCTCACTCTTGAGATCAGCAAATGCCTTGTTCTGTTTCGTGCTCTTGTGCTTCATAGGGGACATCTCATATCATAAATTATTCCGATGGTGAAAAAAACTTGACTATGTAACCATTGGTTTGTATAGTAACCGCTGGTTACAGTTTCGTCAAGCCATTTTACGGGCCGTCCGGTTTGGGGAGCCCTCCCGATAATGTGGCGGTGGTTGAAAAGAATTGTGTTTTACAGCTTATCCGAGGAGGTTCTTATGTCTTTTGCAGATAGAAATAATCCCTATAACTTTAATGAATTCCTGGCGTGGCGCCAGAGTGTCGATTACTATCGTGATGATCCGTTTATTCAGAAAGTGGTGCGGCATTTTACAGGTGAGATTTGGGAGCAGGTTGACGCGGAAGCGCGTGCCGTTTCCGCCAAAGCGTCTTTCCGTTGGCGGGATATGGCCGACCGCATCGCCCGTCCGGAGCTTCGTCCATTCATGCTGCATTATGACGGCCACCACAACCGCATCGATCGGATCTGCCGTCCGCTGGATACGGAAATCATGGAGCGGGAAATTTTTTCCGAGGCGTTTTTTGCTGACAAGACGCCGCCCTGGGTGAAGCTGATCAAAATGTTTCTGATCTACCAGAACGGCGAGGCCTGCGTGGCGTGCCCCATTACCTGTACGGAAGGTCTGGTGATGCTCCTGGAAAAATACGCCGACACTCCGGAAACAAAAGCAATCCTTCGGCACTGTAAGGAAGGCATTGACGGCGATTTCGCCATCGGGGCCCAGTATCTCTCCGAAATCCAGGGGGGATCGGATGTGCCGTCCAATGTTCTGGAAGCTGTAAATGAAGACGGTGTATGGAAGCTATACGGGACAAAATTCTTCTGCTCCGCCACGCACGCAGAGTATGCCGTGGTGACGGCCAAGCCTGTAGGGTCGGAGAAGGTGGGCCTGTTTGTCGTGCCGTCGTGGTTGCCGGGTAACAAAGAGAAGGAAGTCCGCAACGGCTACACGATTGACCGGATCAAGTGGAAGCTGGGCACCAGCGAACTGACCACAGGCGAACTGACCTTCAACGGCGCGGTTGGTTATCCGGTGGGACCTCTGGACAAGGGCGTAGCCAACGTGGTCGGCATTGTGTTGACTTATTCCCGGTTAACGGTGGGACTTTCTGCCGCCGCATTTATGATGCGGGCTGTGCGGGAGGCAGAAAAATATGCGTCATTCCGGACAGCCTTTGAATTGCCGATCGGCCGGTTTCCTCTTGTGGCTGTCCAGCTCTCCAGAATCAAGAGGACGACACAGAGGACCATCGCCGGCGCCTTCAAGCTGTACCGAGACTTTCTGACCCTTGAAGGTGGTTTTAAAGGCATCAAGGGCGGCGACGAGCCGCTTTCGGCGCGCAGGAACCGTTTCAACATCCGGGAAATGATTATGCTACAGAAGATTGCCGCCTCATGGAACTGCACTGATGTGATCCGGGAAGCCATGTCGATATTTGGAGGCCACGGCGTCATGGAGGATTTCTCCTCACTGCCGCGCCTGTACAGGGATTCGGCCATCAACGAATTGTGGGAAGGCCCCCGCAATGTTCTTTTGACTCAGATTCATCGGGACTTGCAGCAGGCGGCCGCCTGGTATCCACCTGATGAGTTTGTCGCCGATGTTCTCGCGGGGCTGGATCAATCGCTGATTGACGAACTGGCGGTGGAAATCAAGACCATCATTGCGCATCCTCATTTATTTCAGATGGACGATGTAACCATCGATATCTGTAGACGCTGGGACGCATTCTGCCATACGTTTTTCCATGCCTATCAGGATCTTGCCCTGAAAGAGGTGGAAAATTAAACCGAAAAAGATGATAAAGTGAAACGTAAACGCTGCCCTGTTCGAGAATGGGCAGGATTATGAAAATAAATTGTTTGAAGAGTGAGCAAGGCAAGGAGGCTTTATGTTCGACTATTTATTGACAAAAGAGCAGATCAAATTGCGTGACGAGGCAAGGGATTTTGTGAAGTGGGTCCCCCGGGAAATGGTCCTCGACATGGATGCGGACAAAATCAAGTTTCCCAAGGAATTTCTCCGGGAGGCGGGCCGCCGGAATCTCTTCGGCTGCCGTTACCCCAAAGAGTGGGGGGGACGGGGCATGGACTGGGTGACGACAGGGGCAATGCTTGAGGAGATCGGTACCCTCGGATACGAGTTTGCCTGTGTCTTCGGCGTCGGGGCGGAGCTGGTCTGCGACGCGATCATCCAGCATGGAACGGATGCGCAAAAGGAAAAGTATGTGAGGCCACTCCTCAAAGGCGATATCTTTGCCGCCGAGTGCCTCACGGAACCCCGCGGGGGATCTGATTTCTTCGGCGCAACAACGAAGGCGGAAGATCACGGTGATTACTTTCTCTTAAACGGTCAGAAGCGATTCATTGTCGGCGGCGAGGGGGCGGATTATTTTCTCGTCTATGCCCGGACAAATTTTGATCCGGGTGTGAAGCCGCAGAATGCCATTACCGCATTCATCGTTGATCGCGGGCCCGGCGTTGACACAAAGTATCTATACAATCTCATGGGTTGCCGTGGTGGCGGTACGGCACGCCTCGTCTTCAAGGACGTGAAAGTGCCCAAAGAAAATGTTCTGGGAGCCGTCAACGGGGCCTATCATGTCTTTAACACCATGATGGTTCCCGAAAGACTGGGAACGGCAATCATGACGATCGGCTCGGCCCGTGTCGCTCTCGAAATTGCGACGCACTACACGACCCGCCGCAAGGCATTCGGTTTGCCCATCAACACCTTCCAGGGGGTGAGCTTTCAGGTTGCGGAGGGGGCCATGCTTCTCGATGCCGCCCGTTCCCTGGGCTACACGACGTGCAAAGCCATTGATTCGGGGATGAACATCGACCGTGTCAGACGGATGATCTCCGAATCTAAAAAATTTATCACCGAATCCTGCCAGAAGATCGTCCACAACTCGATGCAGGTGGTCGGCGGCATCGGCTACACGAATGTCTTTCCCATCGAACGCATCTACCGGGATGTCCGTCTGGCTTCCATCTGGACGGGGACGAGCGAGGTCATGTCGATGATCATCGCCCATGAGTGGTATCGCGAGCAGAAGAAGGCAAGGGCAGAGGCCAAAATGAGAGATTTCGAAGCCGATGCCGCGGAAGCCTTTGCGGAGGAAGAGAAGATATACGAATAAGCAACCCTCTTGAATGTTCAAAATAATAACGGCTGACGGGATCCTCCATGAGATCCGTCAGCCGCTCATTCATCAAATGGCCAATCATGCTTGACACATCCCGAAGAATATCGTTATAAGATCTTCAATCCCGCTTGCGCGGGACGAGCGTTAATTCTCCTCAGCTTGCTGAGAGGTGGTTGATTAATTTCTGGAAAGCCGGAAACGAACAAATGATGAATCTTGTCAACTCCGCAACCGAAGTGATAAAAAGCGTTCGCGTTTATGATGTTCTGGATATGGTGATTATTGCGGCGATGATCTTTGCGCTGCTGATGTGGTTTAAAACCAGGGCGTCACGTTTTGTTTTCATCGGCATTCTGCTTCTGGGCGGTGTTTATCTGGTCGCCCGATTTTTTCAGCTCTATATGACCATTATTGTACTGCAGGGATTTTTCGGCATCCTGCTTTTTGTGCTGGTGGTCATTTTTCAGGAGGATCTGCGCGGGTTTTTCGAACGCCTGGCGATGCTCGGCAACTTGCGGACAGAATCCAGGCCTTTGTCGGAACTGGAAAAAGCGGCCGGCATCATTGCCCAGACCGCGGCGAATCTGGCAAAGAAGCGCGTAGGGGCTTTGATTGTCATTGCCGGCAACGATCCGCTGGAAAGGCACCTAAATGGCGGGACGCCGGTGAAAGGCCTGATCAGTGAACAGCTTCTGGAAAGCATCTTTGACCCTCATTCCCCGGGACATGACGGTGCCGTTGTTGTGAAGGAAAACCAGATCAGGATGTTCGGTTGCCATCTTCCCCTTTCCGTGAACATCGATCAGTACAAGGATATCGGGCTGCGCCACACGGCGGCACTGGGGTTGACGGAGCGGTCGGACGCGCTTTGCGTGGTGGTGTCCGAAGAAAGAGGCACTATCTCGCTGGCTCAGGGGGAATCTTTGACGGTGATTTCCGGCGCGTCCGCCCTGAATGAGATATTGGAGAAATTCTATATCGCGAACGCGCCTGTGCCAAGATCGCGGCCCGTTGTCCGGTGGCTTCGCGAAAACACAAAGGAAAAGGTCATCGCCGTGGGGCTGGCCTGTATCTTATGGGTGGCTTTCGGTTATCAGCGGGACATTGTGCGCCGCGATTATGTTGTTCCCATAGATTATAAAAATATCCCGGAGGGCTGGCAGATCAACGAACCGCAGAAGACGGAAGCGAAAGTGATTTTTCAGGGGCCGGAGCAGGCTTTTAACCTGCTCGATGAAAAGTCGCTTCGCCTTTTACTGGACTTGGCACCGATTGCTGATAAAAAACGTGAGTTTGTCTTGAGCAAAGACATGATCAATGCGCCGTCCAATTTGTCCGTTGCAGAGATCAATCCGGCCAAAATCAAAATTTCCGCATCGAAGCTGGTTCCCGCTACACTGAAGGTTCATGCCGCCACAAAAAACCGGCTGCCCGATGATCTTGTCCTGCATAGAATCACATGGAGTCCGGTTTCTGTCAAAGCGATGATTGATCCCCGGTTGAAGCCAGAGGAAATCAAGCTGGAAACAGAGCCGGTTGATCTACAGAACCTATCGTCCACCATAACCACAATTATGAAAATTATGCCGGCTGAGGGT
>JAGFXG010000003.1 GCA_017860985.1 Deltaproteobacteria bacterium | reverse complement strand
TGGGTAGATCAGCATGATCATAGTGATTGTGAGAGACGAGGATAACGTCAATCGGAGGCATATCTTCAAACCGGATACCAGGGACCATGTGCCGCCTTGGGCCAGCCCATGACACAGGGCTGCATCGTTCCGACCAGATTGGATCGGTCAGAATATTGACTCCATCGGCTTGAATGAGAAAAGTCGAGTGCCCGATGGGCGTCACGCGGATAACGCCTATCTTTGCACGTTTTTCAGGTGGCGGCCCGGGATTGATATGCTTTAATGCCGGCCATTCAGGCCAATCACTGCCCAATAACCAGTGCCAGAACCATCGAGATCCAATTCGCTTTTTTTCTTGACCGGGAACCTGGCTGGTGAACTCCGGATCGCCTGGATTGAAGTATTGAGTGCCGTTAAAATGGTCTGAAATTTGTGGAACCTTCTCATTGGAAACAACGGATTCGGCGCCGCTGAAGGCAGGCAATATTAATGACAGGACAAAGAAAATAACGAATTTAGGCAGCTTATGTTTCATAGGGAATTGGAAACCCATGCCTTCAGGTCAGTTGCAAATAGTGCATCGCTCTGTGGAAACAACTCTTTTCAATTTAATAAAATAATTCCTTCCCGGGCTGAATATTCCAAATCAGGACGCATTTCCAGGATAGGGTTTCTCGGTATACTTACTCCAAATGTCTTTCGGTGCATTGATCTCCAGCAAAGTAACCGATAAGGGCTGGCCACCGTTCCAGGGGTGATATTTCTGATCGATGTTAAAGGGAATGACAATGGTTCCATTGCTGTCGATGTAAGGTCTGTCTTGCTGGTTCATTTTGTTGAAATGTCCTTTTTAAATAAATATATTTTCATCGGTGTGAGCTTCATCGGAAGCTGTTATTTATTCTCTCTCCACAGCAGCAAAGCCAGTATGGCCGGGATGATAACCCCGAAGATACTCAGCCAAACCGGAACGTGGAATCCTGCCGCAATGATCTCAACCTGAAAAATAAGTCTCAGCAGTTGTGCTATGGATATGACTAATAGAAGGAAAACGACAATGGTTGTTATAGGCTTCATGATATTATTCCTTTCTGCAAAAAGAAACGGGCCAACATGATACCACCACTTCCTGAACCTGGGCCGAATCACAGCTCGCTACGATTTTTTATAAAAAAACGATTAACTACTATCAGCTAACCGCTTGATTTTTTTGGTACCTGGGGTGGGAATTGAACCCACACAATCGCAGCGCATCCCCTTCTTGCTGCAGGACTCATATGAGCAGTTGCAGTATTTCAGATTATTTTCCTTTTTGCGTTCCTTGGATTCTCCTGAAAAAAATGCAATTCCTGGTTTGTTAATTCATTGAATACCCAATCTTCAACCGGGTACTCCGCGGTCATGTTGTGAAACAGATTACATGAGGTCATATCGTTCCATTTTTCGATAAAGGGTACTGCGTGATATTTTTAATTTTTTCATGATATCGTTTTTTGAGAAATTCATGCGCACCATTTTCTCAATCATCTGTCGTTCCAGATCCTTGGCCGCTTCAAACTCTTCTCCGGCATTCGATAAAGGGGATTGAAAGCGAAGAATATCTTCCGGAATGAGATCCACCGTCAATTCGCCATTGTGACTGAAATTCATCATCCGCTCGATGACATTTTGTAATTCCCGGACATTGCCCGGCCATGAATACTTCATAAAAGCGTCAATGACCTTGTCATCTATCCGATCAATGCTCTTATCCATTAATTTACTGTATTTATTTACGAAGGAATCAACAAGCAGGGGAATATCATCAGGTCTTTCCCGTAACGGAATTACCTTCAGTGAAAAGACATTGGCGCGAAAGTACAGATCTTCCCGGAAATTTCCTTTGCGGACCTCTTCCTTCAGGTCCCGGTTTGTGGCAACGATGATACGGACATCGACAGGGCGGATTCGTGATCCTCCGATTCGTATGATTGATTTGTCCTCGACCACCCTTAACAAAACGGCTTGCAGTTCCAACGGGGTTTCCGCTATTTCATCGAGAAATATTGTTCCGCCATCAGCCAGTTCGAACTTTCCCTGGTTTCCTCCCCGGCGCGAGCCCGTAAAGGAGCCCTCCTCATACCCGAAAAGCTCACTGGTGATTAAATCCCGGGGAATAGCAGCGCAGTTGATGGCCACATAAGGACCGCTCCGGCGTTTACTGGCATTGTGGATGGCCTGGGCGAAAATATCTTTACCCGTGCCGCTTTCGCCGAGCAGGAGGACGTTGGAAATGCTTTGAGAAACCATCCGGGCCTGTCTGACAGTTTCCAGAAATTTCACATTCAACCCGCAGATATCTTCGAAGCGCAAGTTCGCTTTGGCGCCGATCATGTTGGTGACCAACATTTTCGCCCTCTTGATTTCATTGAGAATAATAATCTTTCCCATAATCTCTCCGCTGCCCGAGAGAATGGGATTGCAGGTCATCGTAAAATCGTTTGCTTCATTATTGGAAAAAATTCGCACTTCCGTGTCGGTGAGGGTTTCGTTGTTTTCAATCAGTTTGAAAAAATGGTTGTTTTTTTCACCCAATACGTCGCGAATTTCTTTATGTTCGTCCCAGCGGACTCGCAGTGAAAGCATCTTTTTGGCATTATCGTTCATCAAAGAAATACGACCGTCGTTGTCGATAGCAATGAGGGCTTCCGGAATGGAGGAGATGACGGTTTTCTGATAGCTGTTGGCGACGTGGGCCTCAATCAGGGCCTTATTGATCCGGAGTTCATTTTCGATCGCCATGGCTGCCGCAACAGTCATCCCCAGCGTATGAGGATTCACCTTATCGTAACGACCGGTCATGACAAGCCCCCCGATAAATTCACCTTCAGGGTTTAAGATCGGGGCGGCAGATGCCGTTTCCTTGTGGAAATTTCTACAGTAATGCTGACATCCAAAGATTTGTATGGGTTTTTGCACTTTCAACAGTGTGCCGACACCATTTGTCCCGGCCGATTCTTCCCCCCAATAGGCTCCCGCTACGAAATTTCCTCTCGTGACATGGTTGATCACATTCTCATCTCCGATGATTTCCAGGAGATATCCTTCATGGTTGAACAGAACAACGATAAATTCAGAGCCTTCAACAAATTTATAAAGATGCCTCATAAACGGTCGGCTGATGGTGATCAGTTCTTTGTTCCTGTTTTGCATCTCCTTCAACTGATCAGCGGTCAGGACATCGTTGATAACCGCCTTGCCGGGATTGACGCCGCTCCTTTTACAGCGGTTCCATGAGTCAAGGATTTCATCGGGAATGATGGTGCTGTCGATGTTGGGACGTCCGTCTATAAATTTTTCCCATTCCTTCATGGAGCGTTGAAATTTTTCATCGTAATTGATGGTCTGAGTATTTTCGACAGGTATTTTCTTCGGTTTCTTTTCTTTAAGTAGCGTCATTTTTGCCTTCCGTATAGTGTTTGTGTCAAATAGAGATATATTAAATTACTATGTTTCATTATGGTACATCATTTGTATCATAGTGGGATTAATTTTAAAAGCAAAAAGCAAAACCAAAAAGCGATTTCTACTATATCTGTTCTATTTCAAGTACATACACGTGAGACAAGGAGGTTTCGCGAAATGGCACGGGGAATGCAATTACTATGGCTCAAAAGGCTGCTGCTATTATTAAACGGTTAAAAGAGTGCATCGGGCCTGAGTGAAGGAGCAAATAAATGGGGTATCTTGAAAATTTCAAAGTGGTTGATGAAGTTGCCATTGTTAGCGGAGGAAGCAAAGGCCTTGGGCGGGCCATGGCGTTGGGGTTGGCTGAGTGTGGCGCGAAGGTCGTTGTGGCCAGCAGAACCGTCAGCCTGATTGAAGAGACGGCGAACGAAATCATTAAAAATGGCGGTGAAGCGATTGCCGTGCCGGTCGATGTTAAAAATCCACAGAGTATTGAACAAATGGTCGCTCAGGTTGTGGATCGTTACGGCCGGGTGGACATTTTAATCAATAACGCGGGCATTGCCCCGATGAAAAAAACGATGGAAACGGATATCGAGGATTGGAACGATGTATTGAACACCAATTTGAAGTCAGCCTTTCTCGTCTCTAAAGCGGTTGCCAGGAGCATGATCAGACAACGCAGAGGGAAAATTATCAATATGGGTTCTGTGCTCGGGCATATGGTGTCAGGGGTTTCCATGCCTTACTGCGTTTCCAAAGCGGGGATTGCCCATATGACTAAGGCGCTGGCCCTTGAATGGGCGCCTTACGGACTCAATATCAATTGTATTGCTCCCGGTTATTTTGAAACGGAAATGACGGCCGAAGCGCGTGAAGACGAATCGCACCTTAAGTTTTTGAAGTTCAAGATCCCTTTCAAACGGTTTGGCAAACCGGAGGAGATCGTCAGCGCCGCATTGTTTCTGGCTTCAAGCGCTTCTGATTATGTGACCGGCGCTGTCCTTTATATCGACGGCGGATACAGCATCTGGTGAGATAGTGGAATGGGAGTGCAATAAATGAAAGCAGTTGTATTTCATGGCAACGGCGACATCCGATTAGATAGAGTTCCTGACCCGGCGATTATTCATCCCCCGGATGCATTGCTCCGCGTCACCACATCGTCTGTTTGCAGTACAGATATCCATATCAAGCATCATGGCAATGAGATGAAGGTAACACCGGGGACGATCCTCGGTCATGAATTTGTCGGTGTGATTGAAGAAATCGGAAAAGCGCAGAGTCCTTTTTCCCGGGGTGACAGAGTGGCCGTCTCCTGCACCTATAGTTGCGGTGAATGTTATTACTGTAAAAATGAATTTGCGTCTCAGTGTTCGGCCGGGGCCTGCTTCGGCGCGATGGGCGATGGTTCTAATCACGGCGCTCATGCGGAATTCATTCGAGTGCCCTATGCCTCAAGAATCATGCACAAGATACCGGATGAGCTCTCTGATGAAGATGTTCTCTTTGTCGGCGATATTCTGTCAACCGGCCTTTTTAGCGCAAAGCTGGGAAATGTTAAGAAAGGCGATACGGTCGTTGTATGTGGGGCAGGACCGGTGGGCATATGCGTCATGCTTGTCGCCCGATTATACGGCGCATCGAAAATCATTGCCCTTGAGATGAGTAAACATCGGGCAGGCGTTATCTCAGCGCAGGGATTGGCGGATCGTGTCATCGATCCGTCGGAAGAAAAACCATCCGGAATCATCAAAGACTTAACCAGGGGCCGGGGGGCGGACGTTGTCATCGATGCAACAGGCGATCCCCGGAGCTTCGGGGACTTATTCAATTATGTGAGGCCCGCCGGTTCGATAGCCCTCATCGGCGTCTATAATGATGCTGTCAGTTTTCCCATTTATAAATACTGGTGGAAAAATCTGACCATCAGAATGGGTTTGGTGGAAACGAACAAGATGGGGCAGCTGATAGAGTGGATTCGGCAAGGCAGGATCAACACGCGCTTTCTGCTTACTCACACACTGCCGTTTAATGAAATAATGAAGGGTTATGACATTATGGACCATAGAAGCGAAAAGACGCTGAAAGTGGCGATCAAGGCGTAGGTGGCATTTGAACAGTTTATGAACATCAAAAGACACGAATGATAAAAAATGAAAGATAAGAGGTTTGTTGTATCCATGGATAGAAAAGATGATGTGGTGATTGTCAGTGGCGTGAGAACGCCGTTTTCCAGGTTCGGATCCGTTTTGCGCGATATCCACAGCATGGACCTTGGTATTGTTGCCATCAAGGCCTGCCTGGAGCGTTCCGGGCTGAAAGGCAGTGATCTGGACGAATTGTACTACGGGATGTGCATCCAGTCCGAAGCGGCATTGAATTATAATGTCATCGGGCGCCAGGCCTTGCTGAAAGCCGGTCTTCCGGAGAATCTGCCCTCGCTGACGGTTGACAGGGCCTGCTGCTCGTCTCTGGTTTGTGTTCAGTTGGGCCAAAAATCGATCCGCCTGGGTGAAGCGGATATTTGCATGGCGGCCGGCGCCGAAAACATGAGCAACACGCCGGTTGTTCTTAACGGTCACCGCTGGGGCCGGGGATTGGCTCCGGTCACTATGGTCGACCATCTCAATCCGATTCAATATAACGGTTTCGGTATCCTGGCCAGGGATGCCGGTGAAGTGGCCCTGGAACATGACATAACAAGGGAGATGCAGGATCAGTGGGCTCTGAATTCTCAGCAGAAATATCAGGCCGCGAAGAAAGCCGGCAAGTTTGCTGATGAAGTCGTGCCCGTAGAAATACCGCAGAAAAAAGGACCGGCAAAAATGTTTACAGAGGACGATTTTCCCAGGGCTGATTCCACCATGGAAGGTCTTGCAAAACTCAAACCCGTATACGGAAGCCCCACGGTCACTGCCGGAAACGCACCGGGACTCGATGCCGGGGCATCGGCGGTGATTATCATGAAAAGATCACGGGCTGAAGCAATGGGTATAAAACCTCTGGCTACAATTCTTTCGATGGCCAGCATGGCCAAGGACCCCAGACGAATGGCGGAAGTGCCGGGTTACGCCATTCAAAATGCGCTGTCCAGGGCCAATCTCATGATGGACCAGGTTGATGTCTTCGAAATCAACGAAGCGTTTGCCGCGATGCCGCTTGTCTCGACTAAAATCATGGCCGGCGGAAATAAAAATCAATGGACGAAAATCATGAACAGGACCAATCCCAACGGCGGCGCTATTGCGATGGGGCATCCCGTCGGTGCCAGCGGCGCACGGATCCTTCTGACCATGATGTACGAGTTGAAAAGAAGGGGCGGTGGTATCGGCGCCTGCGGTATTTGTGGCGGTCTGGCCCAGGGTGATGCAGCCATTATTAAGGTTGATTAAGGCGTTCAAACGGATGGGCGCAAGTGAAAAAGAAAAGGAAGGATTCTATTGATGGGAAACAAACTGACAGACCTGAGGGATACCAGGTTTATTCTTTATGAACAATTGAATGTGGAGGAACTGTGTGAGGCGCCTCGATTTCAGGATCACTCCAGAGAGACTTTTGAAATGATCATAACGGCAGCGGAAAAGCTTGCCGTCAATGAATTTGAACCGGTGAACAGCGCGGGCGACAAAATCGGCTGTTCCTGGCAGGACGGGAAAGTATCGGTGCCGGAGCCTTACCGGGAGCCTTTTAAAAAGTTTTGCGAGGGCGGATGGATGAACATGCAGGAACACGAGAGCGTCGGCGGACAGAATGTTCCTTTCTGCCTGCACTATGCCTGCAATGCCATGTTCTTTGCTGCCAATCATTCTCTGGCCGGTTATATGGGGCTGACCCACAGCGCGGCAAAAGTGATCGAGCTCTACGGGACGGAGGAACAAAAAAGAAAATACATGATGCCGCTTTATGAAGGCCGATATGCCGGCGTTATGGATCTTACGGAGGCTCAGGCCGGTTCGGATGTCGGCGCGGTAAGAACCAGGGCCGTTAAAAATCCGGACGGCACTTATTCTATTACGGGGGGGAAAATATTCATTACCGGAGGGGAACAGAACCTGACGGAGAATATCATTCACATTCTGCTGGCCCGGATCGAAGGTGATCCCGAGGGAACAAAAGGCCTCTCCTGTTTTGTGCTGCCGAAGATCAGAGTGGCCGCAGACGGCACACCGGGCGAAGTCAATGATATCAATTGTTCGGGGATCGAGCACAAGATGGGAATGAAAGGATCGGCCACGGCGGTGCTGAACTTTGGCGACAACGGCAATTGTATTGCCGAACTTCTGGGCCCGGAACGAAAAGGCATCCAGGTCATGTTTCACATGATGAATGAGCAGCGAATTCTCGTAGGTATGCAGGGGATGGCGCAGGCGGGTACGGCTTATCTTCACGCCGTTGACTTTGCCAAAGAAAGAAAACAAGGCGCGGCATTTGGCAGGGCAGGCACGGAACAAGCCGCCATTATCGCCCATCCTGATGTCAGGAGAAACCTGTTGTGGATGAAGGCCTACACGGAAGGCATGCGGGCTCTTATTTTTTACACGATGTATTGCATGGACTGGGAGACGGTAACGCTCAACAAGGATGAAAAGCAGAAATGGCATGACCTGGTCGAGATTCTGACACCCATCTGCAAAGCGTACTGTTCGGATAAAGGTTTTGATACCTGTGTGAAATCCATTCAGGTCCACGGCGGTTACGGGTATTGCCATGAATACAAAGTTGAGCAATGTGCCCGGGACAGCAAAATCACGTCCATCTATGAAGGAACGAACGCCATTCAGGCCCTGGATCTTTTTGGCCGCAAAATCAGGATGAAAAAGGGCGTGGCCTTTACCGCTCTGCTCAACGGCATGAAAGCGACGGTCGGACAAGCGCGGGGGGTCAGGGATTTGTCACCTTATGCCGCTGAGATGGAAAAAGGCATCACGGCTCTGGAATACCTGACCACTGAGCTTCTGGCCGCTACGGCAGAGGATGATTCCTTTCTCGCACATTCGTGGGCATCGCCCTATCTGGAAATTGTAGGCGATGTTGTTCTGGGGTGGATGCTGATCTGGCAGGCGGTCATCGCCGCAAAAAAAATTGAGAATAGCAACGGCGATGAAAACTATTACACGGCAAAAATTCTGACAGCAAAATTTTATGCCAGTTCACTTTTGCCTGCGGTTTACGGAAAGATTCTGGCCATCCGGAAGAATGACCGGTCTTTATTACAGATGACGGACGCACTGTTTATGCAATCATGAAACAAGAGGAGAAGATCATGATCAGAACAAAGAAGGATTATATCGAAAGCTTAAAGAAACAAAAACTGAATGTTTATTACAAAGGAGAGCGTGTAGAAGACGTCACGACCCACCCGGCGCTCATTCCTCATATCAACGCGGCGGCAATGACATACGAACTGGCGCTCAGGCCGGAAAATGAAGATCTGATGACGGCGGCAAGTCATCTTACCGGAAAGAAGATTAACCGTTTTACCCATATTCATCAATCGGTGGATGACCTGCTGAAGAAGGTTTTGATGCTCAGGTTGATTTCTCATGAAACGGGAAGCTGTTACCAGCGGTGTGTCGGATTTGATGCCATGAACACCCTGTACATGACCACGTATGAAATCGACGCAGCCCACAAGACGAAATACTTTTCCCGTTTTGTTGAGTTTCTCAAGATGGTCCAGGAGGAAAATTTTATGGTCGTTGGTGGTATGACGGACCCCAAAGGCGACCGGTCGAAGCGTCCCAGTGAACAGTCCGACCCTGATTTGTTCGTGCATATTGTCGAAAAAAGAGAAGACGGCATTGTGATCCGGGGGGCAAAAGCCCATATGACCGGTTCGGTCAACAGTCATTACATCCTCATCATGCCCACCCAGAACATGGCCAAGGGAGATGAAGCCTATGCGGTTGCTGCGGCCATTCCTCTTAACACACCCGGCATCACCCTGATTTTCGGACGTCAATCTAATGAAGAACGCAAACTTGAAGAGGGTATTGACGCCGGCAATAAGGAATTCGGCGTCGTTGGCGGCGAGGCCCTTATTATCTTCGACGATGTGTTCGTGCCCTGGGACAGGGTTTTTATGTGCGGTGAAATCGATTTCAGCGGACTGCTTGTCGAGCGGTTTGCTACATTACACCGCCAGAACTACGGAGGATGCAAAGGCGGTGTGTCCGATACCATTATTGGCGCCACGGCGCTGGCCGCCCAGTATCAGGGTACAGCAAACGCTTCACATATCAAGGACAAGCTCATCGAGATGATGCACCTGACGGAAACGGTTTATGCAGGATCCGTCGCCTGTTCCGCTATGGGATCAAAAACAAAAAGCGGCGCTTTTTATCCCGATCCGCTCCTGGCCAATTGTACCAAGCACAACATTACCCGGAATATCTATGAGATCTCCCGGCTGGCCCACGATATCGCCGGAGGGATCATGGCGACCCTTCCCTTTGATCAGGATCTGAGAAGCCCGGAAACTGGAAAGCATGTGAGGAAATATCTGGCGGGAGTGGAGGGCGTTCCGGTGGAATCCAGGATGAAAATTCTCCGCCTGATCGAGAATATGACGGGAGGAACCTGTCTGGTGGAAAGCATGCATGGCGCCGGACCTCCCCAGAGCCAGCGCGTCATGTATCAGCGCCTGGGCAATCTGCCGCAGAAGATCAAATGGGCGAAAGCCCTGGCCAGGATTAATGAATAGTTCAACAGTCAAATACCAAAAGAGAAAATCAGGAGGGTGTGGTCATGGGTGTGATGAATGAGTACCAAGAAAAACTGGTTACCCCGGAAGAGGCGGTCGGGGTCGTGAAGTCGGGTGATAAGGTTCATTACGGTCACTTTGCAATGTCTCCGACATTTCTGGATCCGTATCTGGCTAAAAGAAGAGATGAATTACAGGATGTGAAAGTATACGGGGTGACTTATCCGGGACTTGCGCAGGTGGGAGCCTGCGACGAGACGCGGGATCATTTTATGTATCACTCCTGGCATTTCAGTGGTGGTGACCGCATTCTGCATGACAAGGGTTTATGCAATTATATTCCCATGCTGTATCAGGAGGGCCCGGAACTCATCAGGCGCTATGTCGAGCCGGGCGTGGTGATGATCAAAGTTGCCCCCATGGACGAGCGCGGCTACTTCAACTTCAGCGTGTCCAATTCTGATACGTATTGTTTTGTGAAAAAGGCTACCACGATGATTGTCGAGGTCTGTGACAAAGCTCCCTGCTGCCTGGGTGGCAACAATGAAGCGGTGCACATATCGGATGTAGACATGATTGTCGAAACCGACAACAAGCCGCTGATCCAGGTACCTTTCATTCCGCCGACCGACGTGGACAAAGCCGTTGCCGCTCATGTGATGGAACTGATCGAAGACGGTTCGGTGATTCAGCTGGGCATCGGCGGCATGCCCAACGCGGTAGGAGCCATGCTTGCGCAATCCGATCTGAAAGACATGGGTTGTCATACGGAAGTTCTGGTGGATTCCTATGTTGATATGTTTGAGGCGGGGGTCATGACTGGCCGGCGTAAAGCTTTCGATCGAGGCAGAATGGTTTATACCTTTGCCTTGGGCTCCCAGAAAGTATATGACTTTCTGCACATGAATCGTGCAGCGGCCAGCTGCTCGGTAGATTATACCAATAATGCAAATGTCGCATCCGCCCATGAAAAGCTGGTGTCCGTCAACAACGCCATTGAGATCGATCTGTACGGGCAAGTCTGTTCCGAATCTTCCGGCATTCGTCACATCACGGGCACGGGCGGCCAGCTCGACTTCATCAACGCTGCCTTCCGGTCCAGAGGGGGCAAGGGTATTGTTTGTCTGTCTTCTCTCAAGGAAAGCAAAAAGGGAGAAAAGAAATCCCGTATTGTCCCCACCTTAAGCCCCGGCGGCATTGTCACGGTTCCCCGTACCATGGTTCATTATGTGATTACGGAATACGGCGCCGTGGATCTCAAGGGCAAGAGCACGTGCGAACGCGCCGAGCTGTTGATCAGCATTGCCCATCCTGATACCCGCGATGAGCTAATCAAGGCGGCCGAACAACAGGGTATCTGGAGGTGCAGCAACAAACACTAGTATTCAAATTAAATCTTCCTCACCCATTATTCTATTTTCCGGTCTTGGCAATCGACAGGGTGAGGAAGTATTTAGACATATTTTAGAAGGAGAAATGATATGAAAGATGTTGTGATTGGGTCCGCCTGCTGAACATTTGTCGACTCGTTTGGCGTCGGCAGTGCGGGAACATTTGAATCAATCCGGAGTGAAATTTTCTGATCTTTTTTTATCGGGGTGCCGCAATATCCTACCCGTATTTGACTTTACAGAGAATATCCAATTCACCCCAGTCTGGAGAATGGATAACATCTTCAAACAAATGATTTTGAAAATTTTGATTGATGATGATTCCAATTTGAAAGGTGTAATGGAGCGATCACCTGGATCGACTTTTTAGACCGTTAAGGTATTTAATGCTGCTCTTCTTTGTGTTACTTCGACCGACAATATATCAAATGTCTTTAAGTCTGATTCTTGATAATTCCTAATTTAGGAAGCAGATGAGTCGCCCAGTTTTTTATAACAGTCCAGTCGCGATAATCACCTTCAGGCACTCTGACTAAATATTTAACAATGACCTTAGAAATAAAATCCAAGGAAGAATAGTCCATTTTGCCAGCAAAAAGACCTGTGTCTACCGGATTAATCATAGTTCTCAACGGATCGAGATAGGCATTCGCGATTTTACGTTTTTCTTCAGTGTTTTCTCTAAGTGTCATACCGACAATAAAATACGCGACCGGCAGTTTTTGCAATTCCGTTTTATTGGCTTGAACGAAACTTGTAACTTCAGGCAGAATCTGACCTTTCCTGATCGCACTGCCCAGAACAATGGCTTGATAGATTTTAATGTCCTTAACATCTTTTACAGATTTAACATCGACTGCGGCACCGCCTGCTGCCAGGGTTTTTCCTATGGCATCAGCAACCTCGATCGTAGAACCCGCGCGACTGCCGTATGCGACTAATATTTTT
The DNA here is from genome assembly GCA_017860985.1 of Deltaproteobacteria bacterium. Lineage (GTDB taxonomy): Bacteria > Desulfobacterota > Syntrophia > Syntrophales > Smithellaceae > UBA8904. Next base: position 3,826 of record JAGFXG010000003.1, on the reverse strand, counting down.
TTAGTCATAGTCGAATTTTCTCCATATCTTTTATCAATGAGTTTAATTGTTTGATCATTACAGGCACTAAATACCAGTAAGGTCATAAATCCCATCATCCAGTAATTTAATATGCGTAGTTTCATGTTAAGTTGCCTTCCAATTATTCCACGTGAAATCTTGCTTTATGTTCAAATTTTAATTCGGGAATAATTTCCTTCTACACAGAATCTATTTGGAAATCAATTAAATGTTCTTTCACGTATTATGCATGATACCCTATTCTCCATAAACAAAGGCCGGCTTGACCTGAAAGCAATCGTGCTTCAGCCCAAGCCGGCCCGAGGGTAAATAATCAGATTAAAACCTATGCTTCAATATTTGCTCGATCCCGCAACATGAAAGTGGCGGCCGAGGCGATCAGATAAAATATAGCCATAAAAGCAATAGCTCCTGAAAGGCCATACTTCATCGCCGCTGCGCCCAACGCCATCGGAATCAGTGTCGAAGCAAAACGTCCCGCTGAATAAGAGGTGGACGTGCCAAAGGCACGAATATTGGTCGGGAACTGTTCAGCAACAAAAGCCGGCAAGGTGGCCCAGAAAGTGGCTCCGACCGCGTGATAAAGAACGCCCAGCCACAAGAACAGGGTCATATCGGTGGTCATTCCCAGCCAGACATAAAACATCACGGCCGAGAGGATGCCACTGACGACCATGACATTGCGTTTGCCGAGTTTATCGCCAATCCGTCCTCCGAATATAAATCCGATGACATTGCCGATGTTGAACATGACGAGATAAAGGATGACACCTTTCAGCTTCAAGCCTCTTTCCTGTAGCAGCAGGGTCGGCAGCCAGGTATTGACGGCCCAGTAAGTCATCAGCGCACATAAGCAGATGGTGGTGGTTAGCGAAGTAATCTTGATGTTGGCAGGTTTGAAAAGGTCTGTCAATTTTGCCGCGGCAACCGGATTTTTCGTGTCGACGCCCAGCTTCTTTCTGGCCTGAGCCCTGAGCCAGACGGGGGATTCAGGGATAAACAACCAGATATAACCGGCCAGGAATATGCCGACTGTCCCGGCAAAGAAAAGAGCCCTCCATCCGAAGAGCGGCACCAGCGCGGCCTGTAAGCCGAGGGCGATGAAATAACCGGCGGGCCAGCCGATCATCATCCATGCACTGGCCTTTCCCCGTTTTTCGGCAGGAAAAAATTCCGCAAGCATCGTTGTTCCCAGTGCCCATTCCGCGCCAAGTCCGAGCCCGGCGACAAATCTCAGGATGGCCAATTGGGTGTGATTCTGCGCTAAGCCCGCAAGCGCTGTTGTGATGGAGAAAAAGGCAATGCACCACATCAAGGCTTTTTTTCTGCCGAATTTATCGGCGATTGGTCCGAAGATAAACCCGCCAAAACAGGCGCCGATCAGCAGGGCCGTGACGACCGTCCCAGCCTGCATCATATTCAAGCCCCATTCCTTCATGATCAAGGGTAGGGCCAGAGCCGTGATGACCATATCAACAGCGTCGAAAGTATATCCCGCGAACGCCACCGCAGCGACTTTTCCGGTATGATCCGCCGGATTGACGACTTCAATTCCTTTCACTACTTCTATTGTTTCCGCATTTTCCATAAAAACCCCTCCTCAGGATGATTCTTATTGATAATCTTTCCGCTTAGCTTCTATGTCATGGATGAAAACGTGAAATAAAAGACCGAAACGACCCGTTGTGTTAAAGCATGTCCTAAGCCTCCTTTCGTGAATAATCAGTCGTATTCTGTGGCAGCCAATCACCGGCCCTGGAGGCCGGAGCAGTAGTGCCACCGCTATGTTCATGGTGTGCGTAATTCTCATGGGCACGGACGCATCAGCGCAGACGTCGCCATGATGTTGTAATTATTTTTCGTAATTCCCTGCCGCCTGTTTCGCGGGGGTTGCGATGCAGGAATAAGGGAACGGGGATATGTGTTGAAGGCGGTAACCCCGTCTTATCGGATGACGCACCTGGGGAAGATTTTGAAACAACCGATCCACTGTGCTGATATTCCGGCCTTGCCAAAACAGGCTAAGTGGTGGTGCTTCGCAGTGCGTATCTTTCTTTATTTACGGAATATCGCATGAATTGTGCCAAGAATCTGGCGGACAAAGTAAATTGTATATTATTGATATTAATGATGTTTTGTACAGTGTCTTTGAGGACTGTGTTTTGTATTTCAGGGACATGTCCCATTGTGAGAATTTATTGTTTCATTGTGGGAATTATGAATATTCCGGTCGGTCATTGTGATACGCAACGGATGTAATGCAAGGCGGAAATAGATAACAGCAACAACCTGACCCAGGTTAGACATTATAAGGGAACCAAGACCCTTGCCCATATCGATTACACCTATGACCAGATCAACAACCGTTCAAACAGAACAGATACCTATGCATCCGATAGTTATACGTATGATAACATCAGCCGCCTGACATACACAAACAACTCAGGGGGAGAAACCTATACCTATGATGGTGTCGGAAACAGGCTTACCGGCCCGTTTTCATCGGATGTCCAGATCTATAATGCCGGAAACGAACAGTTGAGTTGCCGCACGGGAGTAACTTACCAATATGACTTAAACGGCAATCGAATCAAGTCTACGGAAAACGGTTCTGTCTCCTATTACACGTACGATGATGAAAACCGACTGACCAAGGTAACCAGAAACGGTAACGTGTTTACCTATACCTACGATCCCTTCGGCAGAAGAATTGAAAAGAACAGGTTGTACTTTCCAACTAGAACAAAAGCCGGTTAAAGGTGTTCATTTAAAATAAGTGGGGAGAAAATGGCTATGAACAGAAATACAAAAAAGACTCACAAATCAAAATAATAATACAAGCCTTTGATTTTAATTGGTACCTGGGGTGGGAATTGAACCCACACAGAGGCAAGCTCCGAGGGATTTTAAGACACAACTAATGTAAAGGCGATTTCCCATCATTTTTAAGCCTTTATATATTAATTGGTTACAAAGGGCAAGTTGGATTATGTTTGGTTAAGTTGGTTTATTTTCGGTTAAGACGGTTACAATTTAGTTACAGTATGCTGGTATTATTTTTTTTTAATTCAGACACGTGTGTGCCCCTATATAGCCAGCAGTGGTTGAAACACCTAATTGGGTCAAATGCACCGGAATTAAAGCCAGGAGGTGGCAGATGGAAACAGACCAATGGTTAACTGGTTGGCGGGAAATCGGAAAATATCTCGTCAAATCTTCGCGGACTGTTCAGCGTTGGGCGTGTATCGGGTTGCCGTTTCTTCGTGATCCTGGGGGGAGGCCGATCGCAAAGAAGTCACAGATCGACGAATTTATCCTGGAGATGAATCAGCGCAACTACGATATCAAGAATTGGCAGGATAAGGGCATCGGCAAAGCAGAAGAAGGAATTTGATGAGCGGTTAATCCTGGCGCAGAAGCCGACGAGGGGTATGTTTTAGGCTGCGGTCACGGCCATCTACCCAGGACAAGTGCGCTTAGGTCAGGGGACGGCTTGAGTTCACCTATCAGGAGTGCGGTAGAGCATCACCCGTCCGCGACTCGCTATACCTATTTCATGGCCTTCGCCTCATTATCAATAGTCTGCTGCACTTGCTTGTAGAACACAAGGCGCTTCGCCTCCTGATCGCCACCCTGCTCATCAGTGGCCTTCGGCCAGTTGCTATTTGACGCGATGATCAGTTTCCGCTTGGGGTCGATAAAGATGCCCTGACCGAAAATCCCCCTCGCTGCATAGCTGCCATCATTCATGGTCCACCATTGATAGCCATAGCCATATCCGGGCCGATCGGTATCGGCCTGCTTC
>JAGFXG010000064.1 GCA_017860985.1 Deltaproteobacteria bacterium | reverse complement strand
GAGTGTTTCGATGCTTTTGAGGTTGAGCCGTTTTGCCTGCTGATCCAGAAAGCTGCCGGTGCCGGCAGCACAGGATGAGTTTGACCGGAATCGCTCGTACTCGCCCTGCTTGTTGAAAGTGATCAGACCGAAATTCTCGCCGCCAACAAATAAAATACTGCCAATTTGATCATGATATTTTTTAACTGCCGCGATCATGGCAATTTGCGTATCAAAACGCTCTGTATCCTTCAGGATATCGGGTCCGGACTGTGTCATGGCAACGCCGCCGACCAGGTTAATGTCAATACTGCTCAACATCGAACGCAGGGTGTCGGCAATGGCGCCCTGATGGAACCGGTAGAATGACTCGACTACAGAACCTTTTTGATCAATCAGCGCAATGGAAAGGGCAACCGAACCGATATCTATTCCAACAATATTTCCCATAGATGTTTTTATCCTTTTAGATATTTTATGTTGTCCGTAAAGTCAGGGCCTTTCTCTGGATCCAGATTCTGCTGTCTGCAGCCCTGATTACAGCATAACCGGGCCTGTAAGCCTTATAAACTTGAATGTCGGTGCCTGACGGGGGAAAGTTATCTTTATTAAGTGCGAAGTAGTAATAGCACATTTATGATGTGCAATGCAAGTTACCTGCTGCAGGCCGGACTAACATGTTGTTGTCAGAAGGAGTCGAAAAAAATGAGTAGGAAAGAGTGAAGAAGATTTCAGCAGTTTTGCAGAATATAGTTTTATCACAACGGGCCGTAAAACCCCGTTCTTCAGGGCGGGGATATAAGGCTTGTGCGTTGTCGTTTTTGGCTTGACATAATAGAACGAACGTTCTAGTGTTTCTCGGGTAAGCAATGAAAACGATTTACAAAGCATACAGGTTTCGGCTGAAGCCAAATGTTGGGCAGGGACGGCAATTAGCCAGGATTGCAGGGGTTTGCCGTCTTGTCTGGAATCTGTGCCTTGAACAGCGGGAAACGGTCTATACCTCCCGTCGTATAACCCTGAATTCATACCGCCAGCTTCCGGATGTTACCATTCTCCGTGGTGAATATGACTGGATACGGGAAATTCCGTCACAGGTGCTTCAGCAAAAAGTCCGTGATCTGGACATTGCATACCGGAATTTCTTTGAAGGTCGCGCGTCTTTCCCGGAACGAAAGAAAAAGGGTAAATCCATCGATTCGTTCCGGTTTCCCCAAGGCTTTAAAATCGACAACCGGCGTGTGTTTTTGCCGAAGATTGGATGGGTCGGATTCTTCAAAAGCCGGGATATCCAGGGTGAGCCAAAACACATGACCATTTCCCGAAGCGGGAAGCACTGGTTCGTGTCGATCTGCTGCGAGGTTGAAATAGCCAACGCTGTTCCTAAAAACAAAGCTGTCGGTATCGACAGGGGGATCGCCAAACTGTGCGCCCTATCTGACGGCACGGTTATCGAAAACCCGGCCTGTTTTGGACGGTACAAAAGAAAACTGGCGAAGCTGCAGAGGCGGCTAGCCAGAAAGAGGAAGTTCTCCAGAAATTTCTATAAAGCAAAAGCGAAGATCACTGCACTGCACAGCAGGATTGCCCACACCCGCAGGGATTTCATCCACAAGACGACAACCGGAATAGCCAAAAACCACGGCCTGGTTGTCCTTGAGGATCTGCATGTTAAGGCAATGAGTAAATCGGCAAAAGGCAGTATCGACAATCCCGGTAAAAACGTCCGGCAGAAGTCCGGGTTAAACCGGAGCATACTGGATGCCGGATGGAGCGAGTTCCGCCGCCAGCTTGAATACAAGGTGGATTGGGCAAACGGGATTGTAGTGTATGTCGATCCGAAAAACACTTCCCGGAGATGTCCGATATGCGGTCACACGGCAAAGGAGAACCGCCTTACCCAGGCGGACTTCATCTGCGTGAGCTGCGGCTATTCCGGCGATGCGGACATCACCGCGGCGGTAAACATTTTAAGGGCGGGGCACGCCCGGTTAGCCTGTGGAGAGATTGGCGCAGTCAGGCCGCTCGGTGAAGCAGGAACCCTCAAAGCAGCCTAGCTGTTTTGGGAATCCCCTTCCTTCATGGCGGGGAGGATGTCAATTCATCCTGCTGAAAAGAATGCTTCCCAAAAAAAGCATGGCCGCGGCAAAAAAGATGAGGATGCCGAGATCCATGTAAAACGGATAGGTGTTGATTCCCAGAAGTGCGCCGCGCACACCGTCAACCGTGTAACTGAGAGGATTGAGTTTTACCAGTCCATGCAGCCAGGGGGGCAGCCTTTCATCTACAGGAAAGAGGGCGCCGGATAAGAAAAAAAGAGGAAAAATCAGAAAGGCTGAAATGACCTGAAACCCTTCCAGGCTTTCCAGGAGCGAACCCAGAGCCAGCCCCAGCGAAACAAGGGCAATCGATGTGACAAGTAAAAACAGGAAGGCCAGGGGAATGCCCCAGGGATTTACCGAGGGAAAAAGAAAAGAAAAGGCAAAAAGGATTGCCACCTGTAAAAGGACGTCGGTGCATCCGCCCAGCACTTTCCCGAAAAAAATGCTGATGCGCGTCACAGGTGCGACTAGAACGGCCTTGAGCACATCGAGTTTCCGGTCCCAAATGATGTAGAGTCCAAAAAACACGGAACCGAAAATCACCGACATGGTCAGTATGCCCGGATAAATATAATCGCGATAGTTGACGGAGCCCACGGAGAGGCTTGCGCCGATGCCGCTGCCGAACAGGAAAAGCCACATCAGCGGCTGAACGATACTGGAGACAATGCGGCTTTTTTCGCGCCAGAATACTTTGAACTCCCGCCACCACACGGCAGAAATGCCCAGAAGTTCTCTTTGAACGTTAAGCGAATTCATCCCTTCATTTTCCTCTCATTTTCCTCGCTGTCTGTACCGTGCGATGGTTTCCACCCAGCTTCCGTTATTTTCAACGTCTTCCTGGCGAATGTCGCGGCCGGTGAGTCTGATAAAAACATCGTTGAGTGTGGGTTTCCTTATCTCGACACTAACAACATTGTCTATCAGAGATAAAAGCTCAGCCAGGTGCAGATGCGCCGACTTCATGGTGATTTCTATCGTTTCGCCGACTGTTTTTATCGCTGATACGTAAGGCAGAGCACGAATGATATCCAGTGGCGGATTCGGGGACTTGACCGCGACAATATCGCCGCCCAGCATGTCGATCATGTTGCCGGGTGTGTCAAGCGCGATGATCTGGCCCGCGTCGATGATGCCAATGCGGTCGCACATGAGCTGGGCTTCTTCCATGTAGTGCGTGGTGAGCACCACCGTGGTTCTTTCCTTTTGTGCCATTTTGCGTATGTATTCCCACGTGCGGGCGCGTGTCTGAGGGTCGAGTCCCAGCGTCGGTTCATCCAGAAACAAAACGGCCGGACGGTGCAGAAGACCACGTGCCAGTTCCAGTCTTCGCCTCATCCCGCCCGAGTAAGTTTTTGTCAGGTCATCGGCGCGCTGGGTGAGATCAACCAGTTCAAGCATTTCTTCGATCCACCGGCTACGATCCTGCGCCGGTATTCCGTAGAGACGCGCATGGAGCTGCAGGTTTTCACGGCCGGTGAGAATCGTGTCCAGCGTCGGGTCCTGAAAAACAATACCGACATTCTGGCGGACCTGTGTCGGATGTTTAGCGATATCAAAGCCGGCGATGATGCCGCTTCCGGATGTGGGGCGGATGATGGTGCAGAGCATGCCGATGGTCGTCGTCTTGCCGGCTCCGTTGGGGCCCAGGAGCCCAAAGATTTCACCCTTTTCGATAGTAAGATCAATTCCGCGCACAGCCCGGATTTTGCCGAACGTTTTCGTCAGGGATCGGATTTCAATAATAGCCATATTTTCAGAAAATGGATCGCATTGTGATCATTCAAACTTGATTGCTCCGGGCCAGAGGTAATAAAAGCCGGCCCCGGCCTGCAAAATATCCGGCAAGGCAATGTGAATCGCCGACAGGTGAACACTTTCGGCGGACGCGCCCGGTGTGTGATAATAATTGTCGTCCGGAACGGACTGTCTTCTGTAAACGACCACCCTGGCTTCTTCGGCAACACCGGCCATCTTCCTGGTGTCCCGGACAACGTCATTGACATACCCGATTTTATCGATCAGATTCAGGCGCAGGGCTTCATCGGCTGTAAATACACGGGCGGTGGAAACGGTATTCAGCTGCTTTGCATCCATCTTGCGGTGCTGACGGACGAGGCCGGTAAATCGCCTTGCGAACTGATCGACAGTGTTTTGCATGAGGATTTTCTCTTCATGGCTTGATTCGCGAAAAGGCGAGCCCATATCCTTGTTTTTGCCCGATTTGCTGACCTCGACATCAAGGCCGATTTTGCCCATCAGGCCCACCGCCTTGGGGCGCATGAAAATAACCCCCACAGATCCGGTAAGAGTTGTCGGATGTGCCATGATCAAATCCGCAGGCAGCGAAATATAATAAGCGCCGGATGCGGCGGTATCCATCATGATGACGGAAATTTTATTGCCCGTCTTCTCTTTGTATGAAACGATTTCGTGGTAGAGCATGTCGCTTGCCGTCACCGTTCCGCCGGATGAGTTGATCTTCAGGATAACGGCTTTGATTTGAGAATCGCTTCGGGCCTTGTTGAGCTGTGCGACAACCTGCTCCACTATGCCGGGTTTTGAACTGAGCAGTCCTGTTTTGGGCGAAGCGGATATCATTCCGTTTACCGGGATCATCAAGATTTTTTCTTCCCCCTTTCCTTCCAGCGTAAATTCCCGGAGGGGATCCTCATTTGCATCAAGAATGTTGATCCTGGGAGCGGAACAGGCGCTCAGCAAAAATAGTGTGCAGAGGGCTGCCAGTATAAAAACTTTCTTCATCGGGGTCCCTTTCATTGAATATTAAGTTATTTTAAAAATTTATAAATAAGCTTCATCAATTTGCCTCCGCGGGGTGCGGCGATATCCACCGCATCGGTAAGATTGTAGCTGCGCAGGATGCTTTTGGTATGAGAGAAGGTATCAAAACTGTATTTGCCGTGGTAACGGCCCTGACCGCTGGAGCCTACACCGCCGAAGGGCAGGTAATGAGAAACAATGTGCATGATGGTATTGTTGACGGCACCTCCCCCAAAAGATGTTTCGCGAATGATCTTCCTGCGAATAATTTTATCGTTAACAAACATATACAACGCAAGCGGCCTGGGACGTTTGTTAATTTTGTCGAGAATCTCATCAAGGCTGGAATAGGGGATAACAGGCAGTATCGGGCCGAATATTTCATCCTGCATGACATTGTCTGTCCAGTCGGCAGGATATAAAATCGTCGGTTCGATATAGCGGTCAACTGCGCTGGTTTTACCTCCGTAAACAATTTTGGATGAATCGATCACAGAGGTCAGCCGTTGGAAATGGCGATCGTTGATAATGCGGCAATACCGCGGGTGCACAGAGGCATCTTTTCCGTAAAATCTTTGAATGGCCTTGATGAGTTCCGCGATAAAAGCATCCTTCACCGTTTCGTGAACCAGGACATAGTCGGGCGCAATACAGGTTTGTCCGGCATTCATGAATTTGCCGAAGCTGATGCGCCTGGAGGCTGTCTGGATGTTTGCATTTTCATGGACAATAGCCGGGCTTTTTCCGCCCAGTTCCAGCGTGAGCGGCGTGAGATTTCTGGCTGCCGCGGCCATCACTTCTTTGCCTACGGGGACGCTGCCGGTGAAGAAAATGTAATCCACCGGCAGTTCCAAAAGTGAGCGGGTTTCTTCCACCGCGCCTTGAACAACGCAAATATATTCTTTCGGAAATGCAGTATTGATTATTCTTTCGATAATGGCTGCCGTGTGGGATGACAATTCCGATGGTTTCAGGATAGCCGTGTTGCCTGCGGCGATGGCCCCGACCAGCGGCATCATCAGAAGCTGAAATGGATAATTCCAGGGTGCGATGATCAGCGTTACGCCATAAGGTTCCCTGTAAATGTAGCTTTTGGACGGCATCATGAAGCCTGGTGTGGGGACTTTTTCGCGCGCCGCCCAATCACGGACATTGCTGACGGCGTTTTTTATTTCATCGTAGACGCCGGATATTTCGGTGGCATAAACGTCCGTTTCTTCCTTGTGCAGATCTGCGTGAACGGCGGCGAAAATATCCTTTTCATGCGAGGAAATGGTTTCCCGGAGTTTTTTCAGCGCATCAATCCGGAATCCGATTTCGCGCGTTTTTCCGGAGTGAAAAAAATCTTTTTGTGACTGATATAAATCGTGACACACAGGATTTGTCATTTTTTACCTCGGGGAAAGGGTTGCCGGGTGTGCCGGGAAACAGGATTACCGGACAATCGAAGTATAAGCATAATGAAGGGGTGTGTCAACGACCTGTTGCCCAAATATCCTTTTCGCTTGCCTAAAAGAGTTTTGTATAAATCTAAAGCTTGCGAAAGGTAATGACAAAACTCGCCTGCGGCTCAAACAGTTGTCATTACTGATCTTTCGGTGCTCTTTGATTTATGAAACAAAACGCTTTCAATGGCCGCTCAAAGGGATATCGTTTGGGCAACAGGCCGATAAGAGACTCATCAGTCAGGGAGGATATAAATGATTACAGTCGTGGCAAAGATTCCGGTTAAAGAAGGAAAGATGGAGGAGGCTCTGACGGCTTTCGGAGAATTGATTGACAAGGTAGCCTCGGAAGAGGGCACGGTGATGTATTCACTGAACAAAGACAACGCGAATCCCAATGTCCTGGTTGTTGTTGAACAATACAAAGACAAGGCCGCATTGGATGCTCATTCCTCCTC
>JAGFXG010000063.1 GCA_017860985.1 Deltaproteobacteria bacterium | reverse complement strand
ATGCTGAAAAAACTGGATAGTCCCATACCGATGTTTCTGCAGTATAGCAGGAGAGCCCCACCCAGAGCGCCGCTTTGTGAACCCAACGCGATTTTGCCAAACCGCACGTTACCACCACCTGCGAATGATGCATTCATGCTGACATCGGGATCGTTATTGATAATGCCGAGACAGTTGGGGCCGATAATGCGCATGCCATAAGCCCTGGCTGCACTGATCAGCTTTTTTTCTCTTTCGATACCCTCCCCGCCCATTTCCGAAAATCCGGCCGTTATAACCACCAATGCCTTTACGCCCTTTTTCGCGCATTCTTCAACCAGCGGCTGCACCTTTTCGCTGGCAACAACCATTACCGCGAGATCGACATCGCCCGGCACATCCATAATGGATGGATACGCTTTGATATACGAAATATGTTCTGCCCGGGGATTAATGGGGTAGATAACGCCCTTGTAACCGTAGCCAATCAGGTTTTTGATAAACTCATTGCCGATGCCGGGCTTATTAGACGCTCCCAGTACGGCTATGGACTTTGGCCTCATAAATCTTGTGATGGACGCGACAGAAGATATTTTCTCGTGTTCTTCCTGTTTGTTTTCAGCAGAAGGAGTTGTTGCAAGACGGTATGTTGCTCTCCATTTGTCATCCTTCTCCGATTTGCCGACCAGTTCAAGTCCGCTTCGCTGCATCGTTTTGATTACTTCTGTGTTCTCGCGAAGAATCTCCACTTCGAAAAAATCAATACCGTGTTCCTTTGCTGCATAAGCCAGCATCACGAACAGATGGGTCCCGATTCCCATTTTTTGATAGCAATCTTCAACGACGGCGAATGTTTCAGCTTTATTGGAATTGTCTATCCTCTGATACCGCCCGACCCCGATGATCTTTTCATCCGTCCCTTCCCCACGGATAGCCACGATGGCAAACCGGTCATTGTAATCGACGGTTGCATGGCGGCGGGCATCTTCTGGCGTAAAGGTGGTGATCCCGGAAAAACGGAGAAATTTGCTGCGATCGCTGAGACGATTTACAAAGGCAATCAGTTTTTCTTCATCATCAACCCTGATGGCTCTCAAATTAATCATGGAACCGTCCTTCAGGGCGATGGACTGCGTGTACTTCTCGAGATTCATATTATTATTTTTCATATCCATTTACCAGCCTCTGAATTGTAATAGTCCAAAACAGCAATTAAAATTTCTTCACCGTGACTGAATGTCTTCCAACCATTTACTCAATGGTCTTACGGCACCCAAAAAATAAAACTGTTACAAATTTTCACAATGACCATGAAAAACAAAAAAAGAGGCCGCCGACAATGGCTAACCCCTTGATTTTAATGGTCGGGGCGAGTGGATTTGAACCACCGGCCCTCTGAACCCCATTCAGATACGCTACCAGACTGCGCCACGCCCCGACTTGCCTGTATTGAAAGTGTTGAGGTCATTACCATTATCGCTAAACCGTGTCAAGAACAAACAAAATCAGCCTTGATCGGGCATGAGATATTTTGCTTGAATTTTTTTTATCTTTAAAGTATCATAAGGCCATGATTCATAATGTGAAAAACAATTATTCCAAAATAATTCTTTTTGGGCCGGTTGTTTTATTGGCTTTTATTGCTCTGCTTTTAGTGCCTGCTGTACCCTCCCATGCGGACATTTTCAAGTACGTGGATGAAGACGGCGTGATTCATCTGACCAACGTTCCATCCAATCCCAAAGCGAAATATGTATTGATCATGAAGGAAAAAAGGATTCTTTTCTCCCGGAAAATCAATATTAATTCCGCGGAATATGACAGGATCATCAGAAGAGCCGCCGGTAAGTTTAACCTTGACGTTGCCCTAATCAAAGCCGTCATCAAGGCCGAATCCAATTTTAACCATCAGGCCATTTCCCCCGCTGGCGCAAAAGGCCTGATGCAATTGATGCCGCAAACCGCTTCCGCGCTGAATGTTGATGATGTTTTTCACCCCGGTGAAAATATTTTTGGAGGCGCCAGGTATCTGCGCTATCTGCTGAATCTGTACAGAGGTAACCTGACGCTTGCACTTGCCGCTTATAATGCCGGAGAAGGCGCCGTGGCAAAATACAATTACACCATTCCGCCTTACCGTGAAACACAAAATTATGTCAGGCGCGTTCTTGCGTTTTATGAGTCATATAGCAGCAAATCATGAATCCCGCATCGTTGACTTGTCTACATAAAGCTACTGTTTGAGCTTAGCCAGTTTTTTCTCCTTGATCCCCTTGATTTCCATCAGCTGATCCAGTGTTTCAAAGCGTCCTGCCCGGCTTCGGTAGTCCACGATATGCCCTGCCAGTTTTTCACCGATTCCGGGAATCAGAATCAATTCATCCCTGCCGGCCAGATTGACATCAATCGGCAATCCCAGAGACAATCTCTTGGCGGCATCCATCTTGCCCACGGAAAGGGCTGGATGATCGCTTTTTGCGTCCAGGCTCATTTTCATGGCATTTTGCAGTTTGAAGTCCTGCTTGAGAATCCTTTTGGAATCGAGACTGGCCAACAGTTGCCCCGCCGTAGTTCCCGGACGGACAAAAAATAAACCGGACGCACCTTCTTTATCCATGATTTCAATCGCAAGATTGTCAGAACCGGACAGGGAGAAAACCGGATATTCAGAATCGATCCGGTCTGCATAAAAAAAACAAATAAAGGGAATAACCGCCAGGATGATGGACACCGCGGCAACTCCCCTTGTTTGACGGTCGGATATCATGTTTTATTTATGCTTTTTTTCCAGCTGAAACGCGTCGTGAAGCACTGTGATGGCCAGTTCCGTGTACTTTCTCTGGATGACGCAGGATATTTTAATTTCCGACGTACTGATCATCATAATATTAATGCCTTCATCCGCCATGGTTTTGAACATTTTCGCAGCAACACCGGAATGGCTGACCATCCCGACCCCGATGATCGAAACTTTGGCAACGTCGTCATCGACTTCCACTTTCTGGGCGCCAATGTCTTTCGCCGTTGCTTCAACGCATTTCTGAGCTTCTTTCATGTCTTTTTTCGAAACCGTGAAGGTCAGATCCGTAAACCCCTGCGAACTGGCGTTTTGAATGATCATATCAACACTGATATTGCGCTCCGATAAAGGCGTAAACAAACTTGCGGCGATTCCCGGTTTATCCGGGATATGAATAACTGTAATCTTTGCCTGATCGCGGTCATAGGTAATTCCTGACAGTATTTCTCTTTCCATCTCTTTATCCTCCTTGGTGACAAGTGTTCCCCCTGCGTCGGTGAAACTGGATTTTACATAAACCGGAACGTCGTATTTCTTTGCCATTTCCACAGAACGCGGCTGCAAAACTTTCGCGCCGGTCATCGCCATTTCCAGCATTTCGTCGTAGGATATTTTATCCAGTCTTCTGGCTTTGGCGCAGACATTGGGATCGGTTGTGTAAACGCCGTCAACATCCGTGTAAATGTCGCACCGTTCGGCATGAAGCGCTGCCGCCAGGGCCACCGCACTGGTATCGGATCCGCCGCGGCCCAGCGTGGTGATATTGTTCTCTTCATCCACTCCCTGAAATCCGGCAACAACAACAATTGAGCCTTTCTTCAGTTCCTGCTCGATGGCATGGGTATCGATCATGGATATCCTTGCTTTCTTATAAGCAGTATCCGTCAATATTTTGACCTGAAATCCCAGAAAGGATCGTGCCCGGTACCCCATTGAATTCAGAACAATGGACAGGAGGGTAATCGTCACCTGTTCGCCTGTTGAGATCAGCGAATCGTACTCTCTTTCGTCGGGTGACTCAGCCGCGCTGTGAGCCAGATCAATCAGCCTGTTTGTTTCCCCGGCCATGGCAGAGAGCACCACAATGACATCATGACCGGCATTCTTCTCGCGGATTGCCTTGTTTGCTACATTTCTGATCTTTTCAATGTTTGCTACGGACGTTCCGCCGAATTTCTGTACCACCAACCCCATTGTCTAATCCTCCCTTGAGATATCCTTAACCAGTTCACGAACTCTTTCTCCCGGTCCGCTGAACCCTATGATTCTCCTGTTTTCATCCACATAACCGAAACAGATCGATACCGTATTGTCAGGCAGAACCTCTGCAATTTTCTCAGCCCATTCAATCACGACCACGCCTGTTCCCGATATGTATTCCTCATAGCCCAGATCATCCAGTTCTGCTGAATGATTCAATCGATAAAGATCGAAATGGCAGAGCCGGCATCGTCCCGGGTATTCGTTAACCAGCGTAAAGGTCGGACTGGTAATCGTATACTCTTCTCCGACACCGAGACCACGCGCCAGTCCTCCCGTAAAGCAGGTCTTTCCGGCGCCCAGCTCACCCGTTAACGCGAACACATCCCCATCCCCTGCTTTCCGGCCGACAGCAAAACCGATGGAGAATGTATGCTTCGCGCTTTTGGATTCAAATTCAAAAAGAACATGGTTTTCATTCATTGGATGGTCTACAATTTATCATGAAAAAATTATTTTTCCAGTAAAACCACTGCGGATGCATATTTTTTTGTATGGGTAATGCTCAGATAAGCCGAACTGATTCCTGCCTGCTGAAAGAAATCCTGTGCGCCGCCATAAAGCTTCAGCGCCGGCTGACCGCTTTGCTCGTTGACCACTTCAATTTCCTGCAGTTTCACTCCCCTGCCCAGACCGATGCCGATCGCTTTGAGGAATGCCTCTTTTACGGCAAACCGCGCTCCGTAATGAATGTGCGCCTGCGCGTGCCTTGCGCAATATTCTATTTCCCGGTCGGAAAAAACACGGCATAAAAACTTTGCGTCCCATTTTTGAATAATTTTTTCTATCCGGTCATTTTCCACCAGATCAATGCCCACACCGTATATCATCAATCCCCTCTATGCGTGAACGATCGCATCCGCCATTGCCGCAACTTTTTTCATTACAGCTACATCATGAACCCGTACTATATGGCATCCGTTCATGATGGATAAGGCGACTGTCGCGGCTGTTCCTTCCATTCTTTCCGAAGGGTTACCGCCCGTCACTTTTCCGATAAAAGCCTTTCGGGATGTCCCGATCATCACGGGCAGACCCAATGCTTTCAACTCTTCCAATTTATTGATAATTGTACAATTATCTTCGTAGGTTTTGCCAAAACCGATCCCCGGATCAATCACGATCCTGTCCCTTTCGATTCCTGCTGCCAGTGCTTTGCTGCAGCTCTTTTTCAGGTAACCGGAAATTTCTTCCATTAAATTGTTGTAGGCAAGGTCACCGGTCTGCATGTCCGCGGGTTTTCCCCTCATGTGCATGAGTATCAGCGCCGCACCGGCTTTGCTGACAACTGCTGCCATTTTTTTATCGCCTGTCAGCGAGCTGATGTCATTAATCATTTCGGCGCCGGCTTCCAGCGCTTTTTGCGCGACCGGCGATTTTGTCGTATCCACGGATATGGGAATATTCAGCTTTCCTGACAGGCTTTCAACAACGGGAATCACTCTGGCCATTTCCTGGCGTGTGGTAACGGATGCCGCTCCGGGCCTTGATGATTCTCCGCCGATATCGATGATGTCCGCACCTTCCCGGGCCATCTGCATCCCTCTCTCAACGGCTTTTTGGTGATCAAAATAACAACTCCCGTCGGAAAACGAATCCGGAGTGACATTTAAAATGCCCATAATCAGGGTTTTTTCGCCGAGGACAATCTCCCGCTTCGATGTTTTCAGAACATGGCGTTTCCGTTCAGCATTGTCCAAAAGATCCAAAAGATCCAGTGCAATCCTGTTCAATCCGAATGGCTGTTTTTCGATTTTTGCAGCAAGAGCGCGAAGCTGCTTGACGGTTCCCATGATCAGAACATCCGTCTGGTCGATGGAACAGGCTACACTGCCCCTGGCAACCGCAGCATCAGCACCAAGTGACAACATTTCCTGTTTGAGAATATTGGCCACCCTGCAGGATTGCCCTGCAAGAAAGATGTTCAGATGGCGTGTTTTAGGCTCCATTGCGCGGATGCCATAGGGATCCACGCCTATTTTCTGAAGTATTTCAATTGCTTCTTCAGAATTTTTAATCTTAACCGATTTCAAATTTTACACCGTATATTCAACAGGAGAATCCGCAATGTGTTGAAAATGAAAGAATTATCCTCTTACTTGTTCCCGATGACGGGCAAAAATGCTCTCGCACCTTAGCCATCAGCCGATCAACCGGTTCAGATCGGCAGCACAGAAATTGCTTATTCGTTGGGCACCGCATGGCTGGCCGGCAAGGCGCTGCCGATGATCGCATCGATTTCGGTGCTGTTCAGAACCTCCTTCTCCAGCAGTTCCTTGGAAAGGCTGTGCAGAATGTCTATATGTTTTTGCAGAAGTGACTTGGCCCTGTCGTAGTTGCGTTGAACGATGGAGACAACTTCCTCATCAATCTTTCTGGCCGTATCTTCACTGTAATCCTTATGCGTTGCAAATTCCCGCCCCAGAAAGATTTGTTCTTCTTTCTTTCCATAACTGAGCGGGCCCATTTTTTCACTCATGCCCCATTCACAAACCATTTTCCGGGCAAGATTGGTGGCTCTTTCAATATCGTTGCCTGCACCGGTGGTAAAATCATTCAGAACCAGTTCTTCGGCTGCCCGCCCGCCCAGCAGGACGGCGATATTCCCTTCCAGATATTTACTGGGATAAGTATGTTTCTCATCAATCGGCAGCTGCTGGGTTAAGCCCAGGGCTCTGCCGCGGGGGATAATCGTCACCTTGTGGATGGGATCGGTTCCCGGAATCATGCGTGCAATCAGGGTGTGGCCGGCTTCATGATAAGCCGTATTGCGTTTTTCCATGTCGCTGAT
>JAGFXG010000062.1 GCA_017860985.1 Deltaproteobacteria bacterium | reverse complement strand
CACCCTCTGGGTGGCAAGAGCGCCCATCCTCTTGACCTAAAAGCCTACAGCCTAACGGCCTAATAGCCTCTATTGGTTGACAGGTTCAATGCTTTGGTATATTTACTCTATGACAGAGGAGAAAATTCCATGAAACTTATTGCCCCTTCGATTCTCTCGGCCAATGGATCAAAACTTGGCGAAGAAATCACTGCTGTGGAAAAAGCCGGTGCAGACTGGATTCACGTCGACGTCATGGATGGCCATTTCGTCCCCAATATTACCATGGGACCGGCCATTATCGGCGCTCTGCGCAAGTCCACCACACTGCCATTTGACGTGCATCTGATGATCAAGAATCCGGATCGATATATTGAATCCTTCGCCGCTGCCGGCGCCGATTACATTACGGTCCACGTGGAGGCGGCCAGTCATCTTCACCGCACCGTGGAACTCATCAAAAATGCTGGAAAAAAGGCTGGTGTTTCTTTAAATCCGGCAACGCCGATATCGCAAATCGAAGAAATTCTTCCTGATATTGACCTTCTGCTGATTATGTCAGTCAACCCCGGATTTGGAGGACAGCGGTTTATCAAAAGTTCTCTGGATAAAATCACGCGGGCAAGTGCGATGATGGCGAAGCTTCCACAAAAGCCCCTGCTGGAAGTGGATGGCGGCGTCAATCTTGCGAATATCGCCTCAATTGCACAGGCCGGCGCTGATGTGCTTGTCGCGGGCGCCGCGGTATTCGGCACTGCCGACTACACACAAACCATCGCTGCCCTGAAAACTGCGGCCAATAAAAGTTGATGTCTTTTTTTCCGGTAAAAAACGGCGGCCTCGTTTGAACGATGGCCACCGCATGATTGATTTACATCCGGTTATTTCTTGCTGTAGTCATAGACACCGCGGCCGGATTTTCGCCCGAGGTTCCCGGCACGAACCAGTTTCCTCAAAAGAGGCGACGGCCGGTATTTATCGCCCAGTTCCCGGTGCATCCCTTCACAAATCCGAAGCTGCGTGTCCAGACCAATCAGGTCGCCCAGCGCCAGAGGCCCGATGGGGTGATTGCAGCCGAGCTGCATCGCCTTATCAATATCCTCAGCCGTAGCGAGACCCTCATCAAGCACAAAGAAAGCTTCGTTAATCATGGAGCATAAAATCCTGTTGACAACAAAGGCCGGCGCTTCATTCACCATCACGACTTCCTTGCCGATTTTCTTTCCCCAGGCTTTGGCAATCTCCACTGTCTCATCCGACGTCTGCTGCCCGCGGATCACTTCCAGCAAGCGCATCACCGGAACCGGGTTGAAAAAATGAGTGCCGATAAAACGATCCGGCCGATTCGTAATCGAGGCCATTTCCGTAATGCTCAGGCCCGAGGTGTTGGTAAAAAACAGGCAGTGCGCAGGGACAACAGCTTCCAGTTCCGCATAAACTTTTTTCTTCAGATCCATGAGCTCTATGACCACTTCCACAACAATATCGGCCTCCGAGGCCGCTTCCTTCAGATCAAGCGTCGGCTTGATCCGTCCCAGAATTGCATCCAACTGCTCTTTGGTGATCTTGCCCTTTTCCGCATCACGGCTCAGGTTCTTTTTAATGGTGTTCATGCCGCCATCGATAAACCTCTGTTCAATGTCCCTGAGGGTCACGTCGAAGCCTGCCGCGGCGCAAACCTGTGCGATGCCATTGCCCATCAGGCCCGCACCCAGCACACATATTTTTTTAATTTCCATAAAAGCCTCCATGTTATTTATTGTCAAGCGGGCGCTTCCCGCTTTGAAACCACAAACAGGTTGTTTAAAAAGGATCCGGCATGCGAGCGTGAGGATCAGGCGCGGATTCGTACAGTGACTGTACGTTTGCCCGCCCAAGCCCAATCGCAACGCAGTATATGAGCCTTTTCAACAGCCGGCCAAAGATGTTGGACGGTAGCAGACAGGCAACCGTCAAGTCAAGAAAAATACCAGACTTTTTTATTGATCCAAGGGCGGCAATGTGCAAAAATCAGTCATGCATATTCTCATTGACGGCTATAATCTGATCCGGCAGTCCATCGACTTTAAGCGCTTTGAACAGCATAGCCTTGAGGCGGGACGCAAGGCCCTGATTGACTGGCTTTCCCGATACCGCAAAAGGAAAGATCACCGGATTACAGTTGTTTTTGACGGATGGATCAGCGGTTCAGCACAGGAAGAACGGGACTATCTTTCAGGCATTCATATCATTTACTCGAGCCGGGGCGTCAAGGCTGATGATGTGCTGAAAAGAATTACGGCCTCCACCGATGAAGAAATCCTTGTGGTCTCTTCCGATCGGGAAATCACCTCTTTCGCCTCACGCAAAGGCAAAGCCACATTATCATCGACTGAATTTGAATCGATTGTAAACCGGCAGCTGGCCGCTCCGGTCAACGACTTCCCGGAACAAAAAGACGAGGGCGAAGAAGAATCCGGACACCAGACAGGCAAGAAAGGACCTGCCCGCAGGCTGCCCAAAGCCAAAAGACAGGCACAGACGAAGATCAGGAAGCTTTACTAGCACAGGCTTTGATCAAAAAACGCTCCAGAAGCAGCTGCGGATCCGTAGCCGTAGATTTCATGGACCGGTCCATATCCAGCAAATCATCCAGATAGTTCACCAAAACAGGATAGGGAAACCGGCCGCAATGACGAAGAGCGTTGTAAATCACAAAGGGATGCTTATTGACCAGCAAATCATCTTTGCGGGACACATCTGACGCCAGACCGGTCACAGCGGGATAAATGTTTTTCTGAAATGTGCCGTATTCCATAGTTGAAGTGAATTTGGGAAGTTTCCCCGAACGGATAAGCAGGGACGCCTGTAAAAGCATGCGTATTTCGCGGCTGATCATGGTCAGAATCATCAAATGATGCATTCCCTGGTCGAGCATTGCCTTCAGGGCAATAAGCGCCGCCTGCGCATTTTTTTCAGCAAGGGCCGTTGTTAAATCAAATATCGAATCCTCTTTCGTTTTCCCTACGACATCCTCCACGTCCTTCTCTTCTATGATGGAACGCTCGCCGACGAAAGAAATGAGTTTCTGCAGCTCATTTAATGAAGGACGCAGCTGAAATCCGGTCTTTTTCCCGAGGGCGATCCAGGCCGAGGGCGCAAGCCCCTTCCCGTTGCGGCCAAGTAATTTCTGCGCTTCAAGTTTAAATGTTTCACCGGTGGCCGATTCTCCTTTGATCGCCCCAAAATGCAGTACAATGCCTGCCTTGTCGATCACCTTGAAAATCTTTTTTCTCTTATCAACCGCTTCAGCCGTCAGAATCAGGCAATTCCCTCTAGGAAACCCATGCTGCAGGAGTTGTTCAAATTGATCTGAAGGGTCATTAAAGTCACCGGCTGTCCATCCCCTGCTGTTGCATATGTCTATCATCCGGGGCAGCCATTTATTCCGGTCTTCGCCCGGATCATCCCCTACCGCTTTGCGCCACTGCTCATCGGTGATTTTCTGCCATCCGGCACCCCGGATATCTTCCCAGGCAAAACCGGACAACTTCAAAAAGGCCAGAAAATATTTGGCGGATTTTTCGGGACTTTCATCGATGTTGTCACTGATTTTCCGGATCAGATCACCCAGATTTTCACGGGACTGAAAAATCGCTGTGTTTTTTACGACAACAACTTTAGGGCCGCCTAAAAGCGACGGCGCAAGAAGATGGTCTTTCAGAAGATCAATGTCTTCATTTCCACCGTCAATAAAAAAAAGGCCGAAATCACGGTCGGCCGCAGGGATAATCATGTCCAGCATTTGCTGGAGCGCTTCGCTGATCAGGTATTCTTCTTCACCGTATAAGAGATAACAGGGCGCAACTTTTCCCTTCTTTAAGCCTGCAATAACTTGTTCCAGGGTCATATATGACTCTCAAGGAGAAGATACTTTTGGATTTAAACAATGACGTATTTCTTGATATGCTTTACGACTTCTTCCGGTTCGTCAATAAGTTGAATCATCTCAAGATCAAAAGGAAGGATCATATTCTTTTGCACCATGCTGTCCTTCAGCCAGTCCAGCAATCCCTGCCAGTAGTCTCTGCCCATCAGGATTACCGGAAAGCTTTTCACTCTTTTTGTCTGGATCAGCGTCAGGGCTTCAAAAAACTCGTCCATCGTCCCGTAGCCGCCGGGCATGATCACATAAGCCATAGCATATTTGACAAACATGACTTTACGAATGAAGAAATATTTATAATCAAGTTGAAGATTGGCATAGGGATTGGGTTTCTGCTCAAAGGGCAATTTGATATTCATCCCCACGGATTGGCCGCCTGCTTCCGCCGCGCCTTTATTGGCCGCTTCCATAATCCCGGGCCCGCCGCCCGTCATCACAGCAAAGCCATTTTGAGCTAAAAGCTGTCCCAGCTTTTCCGCCATATGATAATACTTATCATCGGGTTTGAGCCGGGCCGAACCAAAAATAGTCACGGCATTATGAACTTTGGAAAGAACTTCGATGGATTCTACAAATTCCGCCATAATGCGAAAGATCCGCCATGATTCTTCCTTGGATATTTCATCTATAACGTATTGCTTTTCCATACTGCTCATTCCCTTACGCCGGGCACATGACAAAAACCGAAATATTGCCGATCTTTTATTCCGAAATAAAATTAATTACTGCGGCGGCGTTGAACCTTGGCCAGTCTCCGGCGCGCTTCGATTGTTTTTCTCTTCTTCTTGACCGAAGGCTTCTCATAGGCCCGCCTGACTTTCAATTCCTTGAATAATCCGCTTTTCGAAAGTTTGTTTTTCAGAATCTTCAGTGCTTTCTCGACATCGTTATCAATAACCTTAACTTCCAATTTTTTTCCTCCTCATGCATTGTTACAGACATTATTTTTTATATTTTCGACTTTTAGACGCAAAAAAAGGGCAGCACGACACAAGCAAAATCGCCCTGCATCGTCAACTACCCTGAAATTTCCAATAAAGTTAAATCACGCTCCCTGCCTGGAAACCACCTTTACAGACTTTGAGAAGTCCTCGTTTTCATGATGATTTCCCACGGTTACCCGCATGAAACTTGTTGTCCGCGGCAAAATACTTAATTTTAAACATGATACCCCGAACAACGATGCATTCTTATATGAGATTTGATTAAAAATTGCAACAAAAATAAATATTTTTATCTCTCAGCGGATTTCTTGTCATCGCGGCATTCCGTATTCGACTGGAATCGATTTTTTTAACAATTTCGTTGAACTGACGGCAAGATCAGCAGGAATATAGGCGGGATATGAACCAACGGCCGGGATAGCACCATGATATTATGAATGAATCTGTGAAATGCGCTTTTGCTTTCTGTCCCGGTTCCAGGCATCGCTTTCATATTTTTTAACCAGTCGGCGGCTCAATGCCTTTTCAGCAGGTGTTAGCGTTCCTTCCATCATGTCGATTCCCAGTTCATCAACAAACCCTTTTTGCAAAGCCGAGCAAAGCGTCTTTGCAGAAACAGGCGAAGGAAGCAGCTCATTCACTGCTGTCACGGAATTCTTTAGTTTTGCATAACAATCCGGAGCGTCTGATGACAGAATCATGTCAGCTGTTTCAACGGCATCAAATGTCAGCAGCAGCGATCCGTGCTGAATAAATCCTCCGCGTGTTCTTGTCTGAGCACTCCCGCAGATTTTCCTGCCCGCCACCGTAAGTTCACTAGCGGCAGGAACCGAAAAACAACATGCATCGAGGTCCGGCTTCCTGTCCGCACCGCCAGACACGGTTTCAGCCAGCTTTGCATGGATACCCAGATTGGAAAGCCCGCGCAACAGGCAAAGACTGATTATTTTATATGTTCCGGCAACATCGGCGGGAAAAAGACCTGTAGAATTTCCTGCCGTAACAGAATAAGTGATTTCGTCTCGGTGATATACGGCTTTGCCTCCGGTTATCCTTCGGACAACCTTAACATCCGATAACCGGCACCGGTCATAATTAATCTCTTTTGTTAATTCCTGAAAATAACCGATAGAAACTGACGGTCGGGTCCAGCCGTAAAAGCGCAATGTTGGCGGTTTGTTGTGATGGATGGTTTCCAGAAGAACAGCTTCATCGATGGCCATATTTTCGCTGGCGCTGCATGACCGGTAATTAAGAAGACGCCAGATCATAAAAGAAATTCATTCAGCTTCCTGCTGCATGACAAAATCATGATAGCCCGCAGCATCCAGGAGATCATCCAGCTGTTCCATGTCGTCCATCTCAATCACAACCAGCCATCCCGTATCATGCGGATCGCTGTTGATGATGCCGATATCGTCGTTGATGTCCTCGTTGACACTGACAATTGTACCGCTGACCGACGCAATGAGGTCCACAACGGCCTTGGTGGATTCTATGGAACCGAACGCCTCATCCCGTTCTACATAGGTGTCAATTTCAGGAAATTCTATCGAAAGGATTTCTCCCAGACATTCCTGGGCGTAATCCGTAATCCCCAGCGTGGCCATGTCTCCGTCCACCCGCACCCAGATATGCTCTCGACTGTATAGTAGGTCTTCTGGAAATACCTTCATAACAGAACAACCTCAAAATTTATTTGATGACGATGAGTTTTTTATTCATCTTTGTGATTTTTTCGCAACTGTTTTTTTTCACGAAAACCGTATCCTCGATACGAATACCCCATCTACCCGGATAATAGAGTCCGGGTTCCACCGTCACAACCATGCCCGCTTTCAAAACATCCTGCGAATTCGGGGCCAGACGCGGCGCCTCATGAACCTCCAGCCCGACACCATGGCCTGTTCAATGAACAAAAAAACGGCCGTATTGGTCCCCCAGGACCCTGCGGACTGCAGCGTCGACATCTGCAGCGGCGGCTCCCTCCCTGACGCA
>JAGFXG010000061.1 GCA_017860985.1 Deltaproteobacteria bacterium | reverse complement strand
AGTTCTATAAAGCGGAAGAGTTCTTCTTTTTCCAGCCCCTTGCCAAACGTAATGCTCTTGAGTCCTAATGCGAGCAGGAGGTTCAGCAATGAAACCGTATGAGGTCGTTCCTGATCTTTCGGGCTCAAAGGCCGACCGTCAATCAGGAGAGCCTTTTCCGACTCGGAAAAGGAAACTTGTTCTTCTTGAAGCAGCAGATCCAGCAGGGACAGGTAAAGTTTTTCAATGACGGTTGAAACGGACGAACTGGCCGACGGGTAAAGACGGACGTTTTTAATTGCGTCATGTCAAGATTATCCGTATTGCAGGTTATGAAAATTCCTGATGATTACGATTGACTTTGCTTTTATATCCTGTTAAAAATCTCACATGCATTTCTATCTGTAACGGATGGCCCATGGATACGCTCAACAGCTTGAAAAAAATTCACAAACGGATATTGATTGTCGATGACGATGAGGCAATCCTGGATGTGCTGGGCCAATATATGAAAATCATCGGACTGGACGCTGTCGGGGCTTCCAGCGGGGAAGAAGCGTTGTCGCTCTTCCAGAAAGATCATTTTGATATTGTCGTATCGGATATCAAAATGGCCAACATGGATGGACTGACCCTCCTGGGAGAGGTGAAACGCATCGATCCGGAGATTCTTTTTTTCATCATTACCGGCTATCCCTCCATCGAAACTGTTCTGGAAGCCATGAAAAAAGGCGCAAAAGACTATCTGGTCAAGCCGTTTCAATTTGATGAAATCAAGATGAAGATCGAACGCGCCCTGGTGGAAAAAGACATGAACAAACAGTTGAAAAGCAACAAAGGGTTGATCTGGTCGCTGATTATTTCCATTCCTTTGTGGTTGATTCTGGGAATCATCCTGGCAAAATTGTTAAGTCGATAAAATAATTTCTTGACAAGCTGAGCTCTCTCATCTATATAGCAAAAAAATTAAAATAGACGGGTTTTTCAAATGGACAGACACATCAACGCAAACAGCCAGCTTTTCAGCTTTTGGTTTTATTATTATTATGCGTCGGTCTGCCTGTCGCTGAGGAGGACTTGGTAAAGTAATTTAAACCAACAACAGCCATGGGTAGACCGAAAGGAAGCCGCCCATGGCTTTTTTGTTTTTAAGGTCATGGCAGCAAACGTCATGGCCTTTTTTTATTCGAGGAGGAGGAAGTTATGATTATTGTCATGAAAAGTCATGCAACAGCGAAACAGATTGAAAATGTGGTGCAATGGATCGAATCCGTGGGGTACAAAGCGCACCCTTCCAGCGGCGTGGAGCGCACCATTATCGGAGCGGTTGGGGACAACCGGGACAAGGCGGTGCTCAAATATGCAGAGTCGCTGCCAGGCGTGGAAAAGACCATGCCGATTCTCAAACCCTACAAGCTGGCCAGTCGCGAATCTCATGAAGGAGACACGGTCATCAATATCGGCTCTATTGAGATCGGCGGGCCGGAATTTATCGTGATGGCCGGGCCATGTGCGATCGAAAGCGAAGAACAATTGCTGGAGAGTGCCTATGTTGTTAAAAAAGGAGGCGGGCAGATTTTGAGGGGCGGCGCCTTCAAGCCGCGCACGTCACCCTACAGTTTCCAGGGCATGGAAGAGGAAGGCCTCAAGGTCCTGGATGCCGTCAGCCGTAAAACCGGGTTACCGACCGTGACCGAAGTGGTCAATCCGGCGGATGTTGATCTGGTGGAATCCTATGCCGATGTGCTACAAATAGGCGCACGCAATGTACAGAATTTTGCCCTGCTGAAAAAAGTCGGCCATGCACGCAAGCCTGTGCTGCTCAAACGAGGTATGATGACAACCATTGAAGAATTATTGATGTCGGCGGAATACATTCTTTCCTCCGGCAATCCCAACGTCATCCTGTGCGAGCGCGGCATCCGTACCTTTGAAACCAGCACCCGCAATACGCTTGATATCAGTGCCGTGCCGGTGCTCAAAAGCCTGACCCATTTGCCGGTGGTGATCGATCCCAGTCATGCGGCCGGGAACTGGAAGTATGTCATTCCCCTTTCCCGCGCTGCTGTGGCCGTGGGAGCCGACGGCATTATCGTAGAAGTACATCCCCAACCGGAAAAAGCGGTGTCCGACGGCGCGCAGTCTCTCAAACCGGAAAAGTTCTATCAACTGATGGACGATATCCGCGCGCTTGCCAAAGCGATGCGCAGCTGAAAAAGGGAGCGTGTATGAGAACCTTGAAAGTCAATCTTGATAAAAAAACGTTATCCTCTTACGAAATACGCATTGGTAAAGGAATTCTTGATCGTGTGATGCTTCTGATTGCAAAAAACCACAAGGCCGTCCGCTATGTGATTGTCACAGACAACAATGTCAACAGGCTTTACGGGCAGACCATGCAAGATGGCATGGAACGGGCGGGGTTAAAGGCATCTGTCATTGAAATTCCAGCAGGGGAGTCTTCCAAAAATATTTCCGTAGTGATGGATGTGGCCGGAAGGCTGTTAGCCCAAGGCGCCGACCGGGAAACGATGCTTGTCGCTCTGGGTGGCGGGGTGGTGGGAGATTTGACCGGCTTCATTGCGTCGGTGTATATGCGTTCGGTGCCGTATGTTCAAGTTCCGACAACGCTGATCGGTCAGTTGGACAGTGCGATCGGAGGGAAAACCGCCGTGGATCTCCCGCAGGGGAAGAACCTGCTGGGGACGTTTTACCAGCCGCGTGCCGTGTTCGCAGATGTGAACTTTCTTGATACGCTGCCGGATCGGGAGTTTTGTAATGGTCTCGCGGAAATGATAAAATACGGCATTATTGAAGATGAAAATTTGTTCAGGCGGCTGGAAGAGGATATGGATTCCGTCATAAGCAGGGACCCGGCGCTGCTCATAAAAATTATCGAAACATGTTGCCGCATTAAAAAGTCGATTGTGGAAATTGATGAACGAGAGCACGGATTAAGAAGAATTTTAAATTTCGGTCATACACTGGGGCATGCCCTGGAAGCTGCTTCAGAATATAAACTGTCACATGGTGAAGGTGTGGCACTTGGCATGATTGCCGCCGCCCGTCTTTCCACCATGATGAATTATCTTCCGGTTGAGGAATCTGACCGCATAAAAAGCGTCATTGCAAAGGCGGGGCTGCCGACCACGATTGATGCTGCCTTCGCAGCGGATGAAGTGATCAGGCGTTTCAGGGCGGATAAGAAAAAGAAAGATGACGTGATTCATTTTGTCCTGATTAAAAAAATCGGTATGCCCTTTGTCAACGGAAGCATTAATGAACAGCAGATTGGAGATGTCCTGGAGGAGATGAAAGCATGAAGCCGTCTCTGGATGTGTTGCGAGAGGAAATGAGGAAAAAAGACCGGGAGATTATCCGGCTGCTCAACGAACGTTCCCGGATTTCTGTCCAGATCGGTCAGGTAAAAGGTCAGACCGGCCTGGAAATCTACAATCCCGCGCAGGAAGCGAGGGTGTTTCGTTATTTGCAGGAACTTAACGGCGGCCCGTTGTCGGGACGCCAGATGTCGGCGATTTTCCGGGAAATCATTTCAGCATCACGAGATTTGCAAAAGCCCATGAATATTGCATATTTGGGTCCTGAGGCGTCTTTCAGTCATCTGGCGGCGCGCCTCCATTTTGGCGCTTCCAGCAGTTTCTTTCCGCAACAGGGGATTGCGCGTGTTTTTGATGAAGTGGAAAAAGGCGCTGTTGAATGGGGAGTTGTACCTGTGGAAAATTCCCTGGAAGGGTCGGTGAATGTGACACTGGACCGCCTGGTCTTGACGCCCCTGAAAATTCAGGCGGAAATGTATCTGCACATCAGTCAATGCCTGATTTCATCAGCTAAAAATATGAAAAGCATTAAAAATGTCTATTCGCATCCGCAGGGACTTGCCCAGTGTCAGGCCTGGCTCAGGTCCCACCTGCCAAATGCCGTGCTGGGTGAAATGGAAAGCACAGCAGCGGCGGCGCAAATGGTGCGGGGGAAAAAGACAGCCGCAGCGATCGGCAGCTCGCTGGCCGCCACCACCTATGGATTGAATATCCTGGCGGAAGGGATTGAAGACAATCCGTCCAATACCACGCGATTCCTGGTCATCGGGCAGGGTGATGGGACGCCCACGGGAGATGACAAGACCTCTCTTATTTTCGCGACGCCCGATTTCCCCGGATCGCTGCACCGCGCGCTGGCATCGTTTGCAAAACGAAAGATCAATCTGGCAAAGATAGAGTCGCACCCGGTAAAAGAGAGAATGTGGGAGTATCTTTTCTTTGTCGATATGATCGGCCATATGCAGGATAAGGCCGTTAAAGCCTGTTTGAAGGAACTAAAAGATAAAACGGTTTATTTGAAGATACTGGGATCGTATCCTCAAGCCAAGGATGGATTATGATTTGCATACCCGTTACGGACAAGACGCACAAAGAGGCGCTTCTAACCATCGAAAGAAGCGCTCAGGAAGCCGATGCGGTTGAGCTGCGGATGGATTTAATTCCCGATGGCGATCTGCCGGGACTGATTGACGCGGCGCGACGCGCATCCAAACGCGTAAAAATTATTGTCACATGCCGAAGACCGGAAGAAGCGCTGCTGCCGGAACCCGTTGATTTGACTTCCCGGAGAGAAGGGTTGAACCTGTCAGCCAAAATCGATCTCCTGAAACAGGCCGTCGGGCTGGGTGCCGACTTTGTCGATATTGAACTGGCCTGTGGTGACAAGGCCATCCGGCAGCTTCTTTCTTTCATCCACCGGAAGAAAAGCGCCACAAAGGTGATAGTTTCCTGGCATAATGTTTCCCAGACGCCATCGCTTGCGGAATTAAAATCAATATTCCACTCGTGCGTGGAGGCCGGGGCGGATATTGTAAAAATTGTCCCTTATGCCAGAAAAATGGAGGACAACCTGAAAGTGCTTAGCCTGATCGACTACGCAATTGCGAGCGATCAAAAGATTATTGCCATGTGCATGGGTGAACTGGGTCAGATCAGCCGCATGATGGCGCCGATCTGGGGGAGTTATCTGGGGTTTGCTGTATTGCGTGGCGGCAAAAGGTCGGCACCCGGTCAACTGACGGTCCGGACAATGAAAGAATTTCAGCATTTGCTGCGGAGAAATCGCCGTACAGTTCAGCCCTGGTTATTACCGCCTGGTGCTTCTAACTTTGTGCTTCTGGGCCATCCTGTTCGTCACAGCCTTTCGCCGCTGATGCATAACAAAGCTCTGGAAGCCATGCAGATCGAAGGACATTACAGCGCTTTTTGCGTCAATGATCTTGCAGCAGCGATCGAAGGAATCCGGGGAATGAACATCCGCGGTGCTTCCGTTACCATTCCTTTTAAAACATCCGTGATGGAATATCTTGACGAGATTGATGAAGATGCAGCTGCCCTTGGCGCGGTCAATACGATTGTGAATGACCGGGGACGGCTCGCCGGCTACAATACGGATTGGCTGGGCTTGATTACTGCTCTGGAAGACAGGATGAACATCGCGGGAAAAACGATTGCGATTATCGGCGCAGGAGGGACGGCCCGGTCGGCGGTATACGGCATCAAAAAACAAGGCGGAAATCCGATCATCATCAACAGGACATTGGATAAGGCCAGGACGCTGGAGACGCTTTTTGACTGTCCGTTTTATCCGCTTTCGTCAATCGGCAAGATCAGGGCCCATGCCCTGATTAATACCACGTCCGTCGGAATGTATCCGCAGATTCATCAATCACCGGTACCCGCACCAGTACTGATGAATTTCGAGCTGGTGATGGACGTGATTTACAATCCGTGGATGACAAAGTTGCTTCGGGACGCCGAGGCCCGGGGAGTGAAGACCATTCCCGGTCTGGAGATGTTTGTGCGACAGGGCGCCGGGCAATTGAAATTATGGACAGGGAAAGAGGCGCCACTGGCACTGATGAAAAAAATCGTTCGGGAGAGGTTAAAGAATATTGAAAACCGATATGAATAGAAAGTGTTCTTTTGCCGCCGTTGACGTACCAGGTTCGAAAAGTTTGACACAGCGTGCTCTGATTGCCGCCTCGCTGGCCAAGGGAGAATCGCTCATTCGCCATCCACTCATGGCGGAGGATACGCGGTATCTGATTGCAGGATTGAATAAACTGGGTGCAAAGATCGAACCGGCTGCCGATGGTTTTCACATTACCGGCACCGGGGGAATTATTACCAATAAATGCAATGAAATATTTTTGGGGAACAACGGAACAGCGCTCCGCTTTCTTACGGCGCTGGTCTGCCTGGGACGCGGGCGTTATATCCTGACCGGCGAGAAGCGTCTGCAGGAGAGGCCGGTCGGACCGCTGGTTGAAGCCTTGCAGAATATGGGTGTGGCGATTTCCTGCCGCGACAACTGCCCGCCCGTGGAAGTGATGGCCAACGGGCTGAAAGGCGGTGAGATCACCCTCACGGACATTGAAAGCTCGCAGTATGTGTCCGCTCTGCTTTTATGCGGTCCTTACACAGCAAAGGGCATCGTACTGACCTTGGAGGGAAACATTGTTTCCGCTCCTTACATCGATCTGACCGTTCGGGTGATGAATGATTTCGGGGCGAAAATCATCACCGGCAGCAAGCATCAATACATGGTCGGTACGCAGAACATTTATACTGGAAGGGATTATTATATAGAAGGGGATGCATCCAGCGCTTCGTACTTTTTTCTGGCTGCTGCCCTGGCCAAAAGGATCATTCGCGTGCACGGGGTGACCAGGAAAAGCCCGCAGGGGGACATTCGTCTGCTTAACGTTTTGGAAAAACTTGGTTGCACGGTGACAGACGGGGAAAACTGGGTAGAAGTGTCTGCAGATCAGAACCTGGCGCAGGGAGATATGACCTTTGATATGGGGGATATGCCGGATATGGTGCCGACGGCAGGCGTTCTTGCGGCTTATCGCAAAGGGCGGACAATGATTACTAATGTTGCTCATTTAAGAATCAAGGAAAGCAACCGTCTCGCGGCAATGGTCACCGAGCTTAACCGGATTGGCATCAATGCATCCGAGTTATCCGACGGTCTCCTGGTTGAAGGAGGAACTCCTCATGGAGCTGATATCTCCACATATAATGACCACCGGATTGCCATGAGTTTTGCTGTTGCGGGACTGATTACGCCGGGCATTGAGATTGCGGATAAAAAGTGTGTGGATAAATCCTTTCCG
>JAGFXG010000060.1 GCA_017860985.1 Deltaproteobacteria bacterium | reverse complement strand
CAATGACCATATTGATGGTGATCAGCAGATTTTGAAAAGTATCTTCAAGCTTGTTATCTGTGCCGATGTGTTCATCTCTTAACCAGCCGATGCTGCGGAATATGCGCATGCTGATGTTTTTATAAATACGGTGTATGCCTTTTTTTACAGCATTGCTGCTTTTACCCGCCGGAATGATCCCGGCGGAGAGCAGTTCGGACAGGCACAGGGTATAACCGAACATATAAAGAGAGCTCAGGGTTTTTCCTGTTGCCGAAGCCGTCATATTTTTCAGAAAAGCATCATTGGCTTTCGCGAGCTGAACCAGCAGATCCTGCTTATGGATTGTATTCCTGCCCTCCGGACTTTTCTCGCGGAAGTATTTTAAAGATTTGACGCATTTGCCGAAATGCATCACGCCGATTTCATGCCAGATGTCACTCTTTGGTTCACAATAATTCACAATAAAATTTCCTTCCGCTTCGGCTCGCTCGAAAGAAAGTTTGGCGGAAAGAATATCCGACTGCGATTGCGCAATGTTTGAATAGATTGTCATCCGCATCAATCTGGCTACCATGTTGAGCGGGTTGGTCAGCAGCAGATTGGCGAGGACCGCATCCGCTTCGTGAGGCATCAGGCGTGCGCGCAGAACTTTAGCGATTTCCGTCAGGAGCAGAGCGCTTTGCGGGAAGCGATGCATGGCTTTGATAGCCCCGAAAAAGCAATGACCCGCCTGTTCAGGGAAATGCAGTATCCTTTTAAAGTCTTCGTAAGAAGGGTCAGAGATGGATCTGGGAAGCATTTTTTCTTCCAGCAGGCACGGGATATAATCGAAATAACTGTAGGATAGGAAATTGCTCACTGACCAGATGTCTCCGCTGTAGCCGGTTGAACGACGGGAATTCTTTGCGTACAGTTCAAAGCCCGCCTTGACGGAAGCGTACAGGGCGCACATGTGGGCAAAATCGGTCAGGTAAATGCCCGATTCGGCATTCAGGCTGAACTCCAACATTTGCTGAATGGTTAAATTGGCTTCCGTCATGATCCCCGCGTGGATAATGATGATCAATTTTTTCTGGGGGGTACTGTATTCGGACAGCAGCCAGCGAGCGCTCATCTGATGGGCGATGGCCATGACGTTGCGGATGGCTTCATTGTAAAGCCTGTGCTCTTCCATCGGTCCGGGCTTCTTGGCGGTCCGTAAATTAAAAGATGTCGCGCCGATCATTTCTATGTTTTTTCTATGAAGGTGCTGCTCCAGGCGGAGATAAGTGATGCATGAGGAAAGTTCATTTTTCAGCCAGACCACATCGGCAGGAAAGATGATGGAACCTTGTCCCTGTAAGTGAAATGCGATGGTTACGCCGGAGTTTTCCTGGAGGGCTTCAAGCCGGTCCGCGGAAAAGCCGGGCAGCTGCAGAAGCAGATCGTAATGCCAGTTCAGCTCCGGATGTTTCTGCGCCAGTTTGAATGCCAGAATCCGAAGGAGCGCGCGCTTTTTCGGTGTGTTGATCACAAACTTTTTTTTAAGCCGGGTAATCATGGTAGCCTGAACTTCGGGAAGCGACAACTCTCTTGCCGTTACCTCGAGCTGTGCAATCAGGGCATTTACGGATAAATTGCCGGAGAGTGTATTCAGAACATCCGAAAAGGTCAGCCCTTCAGGAAGTTTGTCTGAAACATCGGTTTTGCCGTATTTTTCCAGAAACGCCACAAAAGCCGTCTCGCTGGCCGTTTCAATGATCGAATGGTTAAAGGCGTATTTGATGATGCCGGGTATTGCGCGCCGGGAAATTTCCCGGTCGTTTTCCTTGAAATCATAAAAACTCGTAACACTGGGAAATGCATGAAGCAGAGAGTTGATGCTCATGTTTTTTTCAGGCATTTTACTTTACTCTTTTGAATTTATTGATTTTGTCCTTGCCTCTTTACACAAATCCGGAAGGGTTGCAACTGGTATTTTTTGATCTGCACCGCATCAATTCTGAGGCTGACGGATTGTGGAAGAATGCTCCGTCGAGATATGAGCGGCAATCCTGTTGACGTTGTTTATTGCGTTTTCCAGGTCAATGGTTAACAGACGCCGGTTTTCCATGACAATCTTTCCGTTGATGATGCTTGTTTTTACATCTGCGCCGCCAGCGGCATAAACAAGCTGGGAATACGGGTTGTAAAGCGGCGTCAGGTGGGGCTGATTCATGTCCAGGATGATGATGTCAGCCAGTTTTCCCGCCTCAATGGAGCCGATCAGATGTTCCATGCCCAGAACCCGGGCGCCGTTTGAGGTAGCCATCTTTAAAACGGATGGAGCATCCATAACGGTGGGATCAAACGATATTACTTTGTGAAGTTTTGCTGATGCATCCATTTCTCTGAACATATCCAGGGCGTTGTTGCTGGCGGAACCGTCCGTTCCCAGGCCGACTCTGATGCCTTTTTCCAGCATCTGCGGGACAGGAGCGACACCGGCGGACAGTTTCATGGAGCTGACAGGATTATGGGAAACGCACACGCCCAGATCGGCAAAGACAGCAACATCTTCGGGATCAAGCCAGTTACAATGCACCGCAATCGTTTGATGATCCAGAACGCCCAGATCCAATAAATGTTGCACCGGTTTTTTGCCGTAGCGTTTTTGGATTGTATTCGTCTCGTCCTTGTTTTCCAGAAGGTGGGTCAGGTATAGGATTCCTGCCTCGCGGGCCGCCGCCTTCACATTCACCAGCGTATGTGGTGAACATGTGTACGGAGAGTGGCAGAAGAAGGCCGGTGTGATCATCGGCGCGGAGTATTGCCACCGCTCGACAAACCGGATTCCCGCAGACATCATCTTGTCGAACCGGGGATTTTCGGGTGTGGCAAAATCAGCGAATCCCTGGGCCACCACCGCACGCATACCGCAGACCTTCGCAGCTTCAGCAATCCGGTTTTCAAAGAAATACCCGTCGCAAAACGTTGTGGTTCCGGACAGGATCATTTCAGCCATAGCCAGGATCGCGCTTTCATATACCATTTCCTTATTAACGAAACGCGCTTCCATGGGGAAAATATGATGATGAAGCCAGTCCATCAAGGGAAGATCGTCTGCCAGTCCCCGGAAACAGACCATCGGCAGATGTGTGTGCGTGTTGATCAGTCCCGGCAAAACAAGGTGCCCCTTCGCGTTAATGGTCTTATTTGCCGGTATGCGGCGGTTGCTTGCCACCAGTGCAATGAGGTTTCCCTGTATGCCGATCGTGGCATTCTCAATAATTTCCATTTTAGCGGACATCGTCAGCACTGTTCCGCCTTCAATTGCTATGTCGAACTTTTCTGTTTCCATCATTGCCGCTCTTTCCATCCATCTCATTTGGTTCTGTAGCCGATGTCAACACTGCTTTCCTGTCTGGTTTTTGAAAAAATGAGATGTTCAATAAAACGACCACGGAAAAGCAGTGACCCGCCACTTTGGATGCGGATTTTGGGGACTTACACATAAAAAACACGCTGTCAAGCAAAGAAAAAGACCTTTGCAGATCGAATGATTTCCGGAAGAATCGCGGCAATGCGTGATGATGAAAAATCCTGATCATTTAATGGAAAGACAAAACGGATAATGATTTGAATTAAAAAAAGGGAAATTCATCAAATAACTCCTTGTGAATTCCCCCTATATTTGCAGTCAACGCCGGCAGAGCGTGTCAGATGAAGATTACGACAATGAGTTTGTCAACCCGACCATGCGCCTGTTTTTAGTTTTCGTCCTTGACAACCTTCAGGGTTGCCGTTTTCGATCCCTGAATGTTGCAGTTTGCGGTCACTTCAAGAATGTCATTGGGTACCGCAGGGATCTTGTAAGTATACACAAAGCTTTTCTTGTCAGGCTGCGATTTGTAATCATTTTTTTCGACCAGTACATTGTTTTTATTGATTTTAACCTGGTTGACGTAATGTAAGCCGGTAAAGGAAGAAGGATGAGTGATGGTGACCGTCAGGGTTTGCTTCTGCAAATTATAAGTCAGGATGAGATCCTGTGGGGGATCGGCGGCGGCATATTGCGGCGTCATCAGGCAGACCGCCAGTAAGAGACAAGCACATACAGACACATGACCCGAAAAATATTTTTTCATGATTTCTTCTCCTTGGGTAGAATCGTTATCTGACAGTGTACAAGGGAGATGTCACACTGTCCTTTTTAGTGCAGGTTGCCGTTACCTGAAAAGTGTCCTCTTCGATAGCGGGGATTTTATAGCTGTAGGAAAATTTATCCCCCGTCGGCTGCGATTCATACTTGTTGATGCTCACAACAGCCCCGTTTTTCTTGATTTCGACGTATTTGATAAAATGCGAGCCCTTCAGCATTGTGTCGTGGGCGATGTTTACGATCAGTGTCTGGGTGTTTTTGTTATATACCAGCTGAAGGCTCTCGGGTGGTGAAGCATAACACGACGGCTGGTAGCCGACAACTACCGAAATGAAAAGCAGTGCAATAACAAATGACTGTGTCAATCCGATATTATTTTTCATCTTTCTCCCTCCCTTTATCATATGTCAGCCGGGTATTTGAACCCGGGATATGTACCCTTTGCTTATTTGTTCGTTCTTGTTGAGATAATTATCCCCTTCGTCATCATCAGACGTTTACGTTCATCAATACCTATAATGCTTTTGCAATATATTAAGCAAAAGACATGCCTGAATTCGAAAAACAGCGGAATCCCTTTGCCATCAAGGGAATGATCTTGTTAAGATCTGCTTGGGGGAATCCCTGCTGTGCAATATGACCGGTTCATTTTGATCCACTGATGGATACCTCAATCCTTAAATATCAAAGGTTCGGAAATCCAAAATTATCTGCAAAAATGATTTAGTGATTGAAATAAAGTGAACAATTCTATAGTATTTTCAAGCCAAACTCCTGGAGGTAATTATGGACGCGTTAATTCTTGCACGCCTTCAATTCGCCTTGACCATCGGATTTCATTTTCTCTTCCCGGCCATGACGCTCGGCATTTCACTGGTCATCCTGATTTCCGAAACACTTCATCTTGCAAAAAAAGATGACGTATATCGAAAGATCACGGATTTTCTTGCAAGGCTGCTGGGGCTCATCTTTGTCATCGGCGCGGTTACAGGGATTGTTATGGAGTTTTCCTTTGGGACCAACTGGTCACAATATTCACGTACGGTAGGGGATATCTTTGGACCGATTCTGGCAGCCGAAGGCGTGATTGCCTTTTTTCTTGAGTCTGTTTTTATAGGCGTTCTGATTTACGGCAGAAAGAGGGTCTCGCCAGGTATTTACTGGATGTCGGCCCTGCTGGTTTTTCTGGGCGGGCATTTTTCCGCCGTTTGGATAATTGTGGCCAACTCCTGGATGCAGACACCTGCCGGATATGAAATCAACGCAGAGGGAAAGGTTATTCTCAGCAGCTTTTTCGATGCGGTTTTCAATCCATCCACCGTCGCCAGGTTTCTTCACACGGTTCTGGCCACCTGGATTACCGGCGCCGTCATGGTTTCCGGCATTGCCGGCTATTATGTGGTCAAAGGACTCAATGGCGAAACTGCCAGAACCATGCTGAAACTTGGGATCATTCTTTTTGCGGTCACACCGCTTTTGCAGCTTGGAGCCGCACACGGCCATGCGATCCAGGTCATTGATATGCAGCCCGTGAAGGCGGCGGCCATGGAAGGACATTTTCAGACTACCCGGGGCGCGAATATTTACGTCCTTGGATATGTCGACGAGGACAATGAAAAAACTTACGGTATTTATATCCCCAAAGGGTTAAGTTTTCTGTATAACTTTGATTTTAATTCGGAAATAAAAGGACTGAAGGATGCTCCAAAGAAAAACTGGCCGCCGGTGAATCTGGTTTTTCAATCCTATCATATCATGGTGGCGCTGGGAGGAATCTTCATCGTTCTGGGGCTTCTGGGTGCATGGCTGTTGTGGACGGGGAAAATTTATTCCGCAAAATGGTATCTGTGGCTGCTTCCCTTCCTGATTCCATTGCCGCATCTTGCCCATGAAACGGGATGGATCACCGCGGAGGTCGGCCGCCAGCCATGGATCATTTACGGCTTGATGAAAACGGCTACGGCATCGTCGGTGGTGGTGTCGGCCGGTCAACTGATATTCAGCCTGGTGATGTTCACGCTGGTCTATTCGCTTTTGTTTGTGATGTTCGTTCTGCTGCTTGTTAGAATCATCAAACAGGGACCGGCAGCATCATAACGGAGAGTTTATTGCTGAAAAAAACGTGGGAGAGGTGTGATGGAAAACATCCAGAATTTTCAAATCCTGTGGTTTGTACTTATTTTTATATTGCTGCTCGGATACGCGCTTTTGGACGGATTTGATCTCGGCATGGCAGTCCTTCTGCCTATTATTGGAAGCACGAAGGAAGAAAAGGACACACTGATTGCCTCCATCGGTCCGGTATGGGACGGTAATGAAGTCTGGCTGGTGACGGGCGGCGGCGCGTTGTTTGCGGCTTTTCCGCACGCATACGCTACTGCGTTTTCCGGTTTTTATTCCGCAATGATGCTGGTTCTGCTTGCATTGATTTTTCGAGGCGTCTCCATGGAGTTTCGCGCGAATGACCCGGCGCGTGCGGGTCTCTGGGAGAAGGCTCTTATTGTTGGAAGCGCGCTGGCGGCTCTGCTTTTTGGCGTGGCTCTTGGAAATGTAATCTACGGTGTCCCTCTGGACGGCAGAATGGAATATACGGGGGGCTTTTTTACGCTGCTTCGTCCTGTTCCGCTGTTGTTTGGCTTCACCGGGCTTGCCGCGGTGCTGTTGCAGGGTGCGACGTGGGCCGTTCTGAAAACAGAAGGGAAGGTGCAGAAGCGTTCTTTCAAGGCCGCAGCGATATTGACCGGTATCAATGCCGTCATGGCGTTGATTTCTTTTGCGGTTCTAGCC
>JAGFXG010000328.1 GCA_017860985.1 Deltaproteobacteria bacterium | reverse complement strand
TTAAGAGATGACACTCTATGCCCTTGAGCCTCAAGTTGGAATATGGGAAGGAGTGATAGCCTGCTGGTTAGAAAAAGGTATTTAAATGTATTCTAAGTATTAGATTTTATTCTGGTAGTCCCACGGGAGCCCCGGATTCCGGAAGGGAGAGGAGAATCGAAAAGATATCCAAGCGATCTGGTATTATTATAAATATTTGTATTAATTGCTAATTCTGCCAGCTTTACTTTGGTTTGCCGATCGTGGAAATTTTTAAAGGCACATATAAAGGGCAAAAACCGATCAGGCTGGTTATGATAAATACAATTGCCAGAACACCCAGAATAATCGCTGCAAAACCTGTAATGTTTCCGGTCATGTAAAGGACACCAACAGCAATGGCCAGCACTGTTCTAATAATCCGGTCTATTGTTCCCATGTTCTTTTTCATTTTCTTCTCCCTTCTTTAATCTGATAAAATAGGAAAATAATCATTAACACAGCACAGGGAATCGTTTTATTCCATCAAATACTAAAACCATTTACAATATTCGATAACTCATCAATCGGTCATTTAATATCATTAATCACCCTCCAATAACAATAATATTAACTTTTTTCCTGATGAATTTCTACTTCAGATTCTTTCTTCTTGTCCTTGACCGGACAAGCCTGTCTCACTCAGGTAGATACGCCCATATGTGGCAAAAGCCAGACCTGCACAAAAATCCACCCGCCGATGATCAAAAGTAAAATCAACAAATCGTTCATTTTTTTAAATCCTCTATCTGATAAGGGGAGGCGGCAAACCAGCCTCACCCTTTGGACTGTTTAATTCAAGTTCTTATTCAGCAAAGTCTCCAGTTGCTTTTTGGATAACAAACCGACCTGTTTCTCCTGTACTTTGCCGTTTTTAACCAAAAGCAATGTAGGGATGCTCTTCACACCGTACTGAGCCGCTGTTGCCTGATTATCGTCCACATTCACTTTGACAATATTAACCTTCTCACCATATTGCACGGCAAGTTCCTCCAGAATCGGGCCGATTGCCCGACAGGGTCCGCACCAGGGAGCCCAGAAATCAACCAGAGTCGGCTTCTCTTCTTTTAAAACCACTGTGCTGAAATTACTGTCATCTGCATGTTTCACAAATTCTGAATTACTCATTTTCGTTTCTCCTTATCGATGATTTATTTTGTTTCTCTTTTGCGTCTATGGTAAAAACCAACTGCTTTTGGATTCATTTATACACCTTGATATTTGATATTTCATTGATCTAAATCAACGGGGGAGAATTTTTTTGTCGATGGATCTTACCAATCAAATAAAGGATATAGTACTGTTTCAGGGCGTTTCTTTGGAAAAAGTACAATGGCTGGCGACACAGGCAACATACAAAAAATTCAAATCGGGCGAGATAGTCATCAGTGAGGCAGATCCGATAAGGTCTTTTTATGTGGTTACCTCCGGCCAGCTAAAACTCTACAGGAGTTCGATGGAAGGCAAAGAGCAGACGCTCCAACTGCTTGGACCCGGAGACCCGTTTGGCCTTTGCACAGCTTTTGCTACTGAATCTTTTCCGGCTTCCGCCATGGCCATCGTAGAAAGCTCTGTCATTTTAATACCCGGTATGGTTATGGAAGCAACGGCAAGGCAGGAACCTGTGATCTTTTTTAACATCATTCAAATACTGTCTCAGCGCCTCAAAGATTCCATGACACTCATCGAATCCCTCGCCTTAAAAGAAATACCCGGAAGGCTGGCATCTTTCCTGTGCCATTTATTACCAAAAGAAACAGTGGATAAAAAAACCAGCGTGGAATTGACTGTTTCACAAAGGGAACTGGCCAAGATCCTGG
Source organism: Deltaproteobacteria bacterium (assembly GCA_017860985.1). Classification (GTDB taxonomy): domain Bacteria; phylum Desulfobacterota; class Syntrophia; order Syntrophales; family Smithellaceae; genus UBA8904. Next base: position 1,109 of record JAGFXG010000328.1, on the reverse strand, counting down.
GTGCCACACCGGAAGCACTTTCCCGCGCCCTAAGAAAAATGGCCAATGATGGTATCCTTACCACAGCAGGTCGTGTAATAACTATTCACGATCATAAAGCGTTGGAGCAACTGGCTGAAGGCGAGTGATTTCTAAAATAAAAAAAATTATCCCTTGACAGGTTATGAGCATATGCTTATAACCTCTATAAAGTAGAGAGGTAAAAATGCCCCGGCCGAAATGTCGACGTAATATATGTGGAATGCCTGATAAAAATTATTTCAAGCCGCGCGGAATACCCGCTGGGGATTTGGAAGAGATCGTCCTGAACCTGGATGAATTTGAGGCGATTCGTCTGGCGGACCACGAACAGTTGTATCAGGAAGAGGCGGCCGCACGAATGAATATTTCTCGTCAGACTTTCGGTAGAATCATTGATGGGGCACATAAAAAGATAGCCGACGTCCTGATGAATGGGAAAGCAGTTTCTATTGAAGAAACAAAGCAATATTGTCATGAAAAAGGACGCAGGGCAAAAAGAAATTATCAATAATTAATTTAAAGGAGATATTTATGAAAATCGCATTACCATCCCGTATGAACCAGATTGACGAACACTTCGGACATTGTGAACACTTTACGGTATTCACCATTGATGGCCAGAAAAAAATAGCAGCGGAAGAAAAGATTGCTTCCCCTGCTGGTTGCGGATGCAAATCCAACATAGCTCAGACACTCGCCGAAAAAGGAGTGAAGCTAATGCTGGCCGGCAACATGGGACAAGGAGCCGTTAATGTATTGAACAGCCATGGTATCGATGTTCTGCGGGGATGTTCAGGCGATGTGAAAGCCGTTGCTCAAAGCTGGCTTTCAGGAAAACTGCAGGATTCAGGAATAGCCTGTGCTCAGCATGAGCATGGTTGCCAGGAAAGCTGATAGCAGAAATTAAGGTTCTGATGTGAAAATCAGGCAGACTCCGGGATCATAGCCTTTCGATCACCGATTACTTGTTCATGGTGGATCAGAATTAGCGGATTAATTGTTAAGCCGCCCGGCCTCGAAAACAACCGGCGTTTCGCGCGGTGAAGGTGAAGCCTTGGGAAGTTGTGCAAGGATGTTTTGAAAGCGGA
>JAGFXG010000059.1 GCA_017860985.1 Deltaproteobacteria bacterium | reverse complement strand
AAGCCCGGGAGTCAATATATAATTACAGAATGTTTCCTTTTTACATGTTGACGGTTCTCTTTCGTTTTAGTTATAGTACTCGATGTTAAGCAAACCGATGGCGGAGGCAATGACGATAAGGAGCAAAGGAAAGAAAAAATGAAGATGACGGGAGCAGACAGACTGATCACGCGGATGAGAAAAGAAGGGCGGTTATCCATGACCGAATCGGAATCCAGAAAGCTGCTGGGTGAATATGGAGTGCCGGTTGTTAAAGACAGAGTGGTTGTAAATGTACGGGAGGCGGTTGCATTTGCGCAGAAAATCGGTTTCCCGGTTGTTGTCAAGGGACACGGCGCAAAGCTCCTTCATAAAACAGAACGCGGGCTGGTGAAAACAAACCTGAAATCCGCCGGGGAAATCCGTGAGGCTTTTCGCTCCATCAAGGAGTCGGCAGGCGATGACTGGGAAGGATGTCTGCTTTCCCCTTTCGTTCAGGGCAGGCGGGAATTTGTTGCCGGTCTGTTCAGAGACGCACAGTTTGGCCCGATGGTCATGTTTGGGCTCGGCGGCATCTTTACGGAGGCGCTGGCCGATACCGTATTCCGCATTGCGCCTTTTGATGAAAAAGAGGCCCGACGCATGATAGAAGAAATTTCATCCCGGAAGCTCCTGGGTGATTTCCGTGGTGAAGCGCCGGTCAATCTTGACCAGTTGGTCAAGACACTGCTGGGTCTGGCAAAGCTCGGGATCGAACATTCCGGCATCAGGGAAGTGGATATCAATCCACTAATTGTTACTCCGAAGGGAAAGGTGGTTGCTGTGGACGCTCTCGTCGTGCTGGATGAACGCACGGTCCCGAGAACAGGCGGAGTGCCCGGCAGGGGCTTGTCTGAAAAGCGATCTCCCGAAATTCGCGCCGCCCTTGATGTGATGACCCATGCGAAATCCGTTGCAGTGGTGGGCGCATCAAGCCCGTCTGAAGGCGGGTTTTCGGGAATGTTCGGCTGCATGAAAAAATTCGGCTATCGGGGAAGGCTTTACCCCGTCAATCCAAGGCTTCAGGAAATCGACGGCGTGAAGGCGTATCCCAATTTGACTGCTTTGCCTGAGCCTGTGGATCTGGTCATTATTTCTGTTCCGGGGCGGCTGGTTCCCGACATCTTGAGAGAATGCGTTGCCACGGGCAACCGGAACATCCACATTTTCAGCTCCGGTTTCAAGGAAACAGGGGAAGAGGAGGGGATCAGGCTTCAACGGGAAATTGAAACGATTTCCGTGGAGGGAGGATTGCGGGTGATCGGTCCCAACTGCATGGGATTTTATGTTCCCGAAATGAGGATGCTGACATGGGAAAGCGCCTCAACGGAAAGCGGACCAGTTTCTCTGATCAGCCAGAGCGGCGGGAATGCACAGGATTTTTCAAATTATCTGACCGATCAATATAAAATACATTTCAGCAAGTCCATCAGTTACGGCAATGCCCTGACTGTGGACAGTACCGATCTGCTGGATTATCTTGCCCGTGATGAGCAAACCCGGATCATCACGATGTATCTGGAAGGCGTAAAGGATGGACGTCTCCTGCTGGATCTTGTGAAACGGATCAATCGCCGGAAGCCGGTGATTATCTACAAAAGCGGCCTGACGGAATCGGGAGCCAGGGCCGTTGCTTCCCACACAGGCTCCCTGGCCGGCGGGGAGAAGATATGGAAAGCTTTTTTCCGGCAGACCGGCGCCGTTTCTGTTGAATCCCTCGAGGAAATGGCGGATGTCACCCAGGCGCTTCATCGCCTGGGAAGAGTGCGCGGCAGGAAAACGGCCGTTCTCGGATTCGGCGGCGGCATAGGCGTATCGGTTGCGGATAATTGTGCACAGGCGAACTTGGACCTTCCGGCTCTTTCGCCCCGTCTGATGCGGGAATTGAGAAAGCTGATCCCGCCTGCCGGGGCGATGATCCGCAACCCGATCGATGCGGCTGTCGCATTCGTTCAGTTGCACCTGCTGGGGGAAGTGCTGCAGCTTGTCGCCCGGAGCGGTGAAATTGATAATTTTATCATTTCCGTTCCCTTTGACTGGCTGTTCAACAGAGAGCCGGGAGGTGCCTATCTTAAAACCATTGCCTCTTATTTGGCCGGCGAAGGGCAAAAACATGTTCTCGGAAAACCGATGATGGTGGTATCGCGTCAGTATGAGTCTTCCGAGGAGATTAGAAGATGGATTCCCGTCTTCAAAAATATTCTGATGTCAGCTGGCATTCCGGTTTATGAAGGACTTCCCAGGGCGGTCCGGGCACTGGTCAAAACAGCAGAATACTATGAATATCAGGGGGATAAATAATGAATAAAATCCGGATTCCTCTCCTTGATCCTTTTTTTGACAAATCATCATGAAAGCGGTCAATTATCATTATTTTGATTGACTTTCAGTCAAAATTGGAATTATAGTCACGTCATCGGAACACTCAGCTATTGCCGCAGCACTTCTTTAGCCGGGAAAAACAGCAGTAAACGGACGTTAGACACGTTTGAAATATCATAAAACAGAAGGGAGTTAGTTATGGGCAATTTATTGGTAAACACAAAGGATCAGCAGTTTCTTCTTTTCGAACAATTCGGCATGGAGAAAATTTTTGCATCAGAAGCTTATGGAGGGTATTCCAAGGATGATGTTCTGATGATTTTGAGTGAAGCCGAGAAGATGGCGGTCACTTCAATCTTCCCGACTTTAAAAGAAGGAGATGAAGAAGGCTGTCACATCAAAGACGGCAAAGTCAGCGTGCCCAAGTGTTTCCATGAACCGTTCAAAAAATATTGCGAAGCCGGCTGGATTAATCCAATGGATTCTCCCGATGTCGGCGGCCAGGGATTACCCCATACCGCGGGTTATGCGGTTTCGGAGTTGTTCTGCGCAGCCAACTATGCTTTCATTATGTATGCCGGCCTGACACACGGCGCCGCCAATTTGATCAATGTTTACGGAAATGACGAACAGAAGAAAAAATACATGGAAAAATGTTTTGCCGGCGAATGGGCCGGCACGATGTGCCTGACCGAACCCGGTGCAGGCAGTGATGTCGGCGCCCTGAAGACGACAGCCAAACGGCTTCCCGATGGGAAGTTCCTGATCACAGGAACCAAATGTTTCATCTCGGCGGGCGACCATGATCTGACCCCTAACATCATTCACCCCGTTCTGGCGCGCATTGAAGGCGATCCTGCCGGAACCAAGGGAATTTCCATCTTCATCGTTCCGAAAATCCGCGTCAATGACGACGGTTCGCTGGGCGAGCCCAACGATGTAAACTGCGGCGGCATCGAGCATAAGATGGGCATCAACGGCAACGCCACCTGCACATTGAACTTCGGCGAAGACGGAAAGTGCATCGGCGAGCTGCTCGGTGAGGAACGCTCCGGTATCAAGATCATGTTCCAGATGATGAATGAAGCGCGTCTCGGCGTTGGTATGCAGGGTGTCGCTATTGGATCGGCCGCTTTTCAGCATGCCGTAGCTTACGCCAAGGAGCGCGTCCAGAGTACTCCCGTCTGGGAAATGAAGAACCCCAACGCTAAAGCCGTTACCATCATCAACCATCCCGATGTCCGCAAAAAATTGATGTGGATGAAGTCCCATTCCGAAGGCATCCGCGCTTTGGCCTATTTCAGTGCTTATTGCATGGACATGAGCAAGATTGCCGGCTCGGAAGCGGAAAAGGCCAACTGGGAAGGCTACCTCGAACTTTTGACCCCGATCGTTAAAGCCTATTCGACGGATAAAGGCCTGCTGATCTGCTCTTTGGCCATGGATGTTTACGGTGGGTACGGCTATTGCTCTGAATACCCCGTGGAACAATTTCTGCGCGATGAAAAAATCGCCTGTATTTATGAAGGCACCAACGGCATTCAGTCGCTCGATTTCGTCGGACGCAAGCTTGGACAGCGCAAGGGCGCAAACGTCATGAATATGGCCGGAACGGTTCAAAAGACGATTGCCAAGTGCAAGAACATTCCCGAACTTGCCAAAGCGGCCGCCACCCTCGAAGAGGCCTCCAATGCCTGCTTTGAAGTTGCCATGTTCTTCGCGGCAGCCGGCAAAGGCGGCGATTTCATCGCCCCCATCTACAACGCCTGCAAATATCTTGAGCTCTTTGGCGACATGGTTGTCGGCAATCTGCTGCTTGAAGGGGCTGCTATCGCAGATGAAAAACTCAATGCCATGTACGAAGAAAAAGGCCTGACCACCATTGGCAAGAAGAAAGGCCTGCAGCGTGAAGATGCTGATGCCGCATTCTATGCCGGCAAGATTGCTTCGGCAAAGTTTTTCATGAACGAAATTGTGACAACCGTAAAGGCGCGTTGTGAAGCGATCAAAGCCAACGACAAGTCCGCGATGGAACTCGTTGATACCGCCTTCACATTCTAGAAACTTGATTTAAAACAATTCTCAAAGGGGGCTGCGAGCAATCGCAGCCCCCTTTTTTTCTATAACGATTTCCGTGTTGGTTATCAGGGGAGAGTATCAAAGAGGGATATTGTTTTAGCGGTCATGCCGTGTTTTCCGTCACAGGGCAGAGAAAAGATTAATGAACACCCGCAATGATGTTGTGGGGTATCGGGGACGGTTTGCCGAGGGCAAGTTTCAGATATTCCACCATCAGTTCCTCGATAATCTGTTCCCTTGGGACATTGAAATAATCGTTATGCTTTTTTATGTCATCGGCTTTGATCTTACCCCTTTGCAGTGCCAAAGACTGACGAGCCTGCTGCAAGACGGCATACCGTTTTGTCAAATCACTCTGGGGTAGTGCTGAGAGCCGCCGATATGCAGAGGTTATTTCGCTTGATGCGGGAAGATTGGGTGATTCGAGGATCGCTCTATAATTCCTGTCGTGTCGTTTCATCCCTTTAATGACATGATGCGGCTGGACAAAATTGACACCGGACCAGCCGGCCCGAATCCATTGAAAGAATCCGGACCTGACCATGGCCGGCGAAGAACCGGAATTGATGTAAACGCCCACAGAAAAAAAGTTATAAATATAAGATTTTACCCATCCGAGTCCCGGTTTTGCCGATCCCGGCTCTCCCGAGTAATAGTAATTCCAATCGTCATCGCTTCCCAGGATGAACCCCTTTTTGCCGACATCGGAAACATCGACCTGTTTGGAAATGGTGATCAGCACCTGCCTGCCCTTGTGATTGAGCAGGATGAGTACTCGTTTTACATCGTATTCATAATACACGCCGGTCGTTTGATCAGGTGTGTTGCCGTTTCGAAGTGTTTCGTTAATAATCACGGGACTGCCTCCCGGCGATGGTGGTATCCAGTTGCCGGGCGTTTTTTTTGTATTCCCCGGGCTGCTGAGCAACCGTGAATAGCGCAGAGAAGACGGACTTGTCACAGCCGAGGGGATTGTACTGTTATACGAGTAGTTCAGGAAATCGGCAAAACTGATCCTGATGTCGGATTCAAAATAGGCGCCGGTCGCATCCTGGAGCTTGGGAAGGGCGGCCTCTTTATGTGGTTTAGGTTCGAGGACATAGTCCACTAATGTATTGACAGCCTGGAGATCAAGTCCTGCTTTGGGATTATTGCAGAAAGAAACGAGTTTCATTGCTGCCAAGGGTACAGGGCCGTCGCTATTCAGGGGAGAAACGGCTGCCTTCGCTTGCTGATGCATCAATGCTGTAAGCAGGGAAATGATTAATACGATTGTCAGCCGCAAGCGGCCTGATGCGGGAATTCTTTTCATCAACGGATTTTGTTCTATATCACCGTGCCCGTTCTTATGTAAAAGCAACGGGTTTTCATTTTTCTTCGCAAGTGCCTGTTTCCTATTCAGTGTTGCAGGCACGCCTTGACTGCTTCAAGGCTTACATGAATTTAAAAATCAGTCAAGACTGTTTTTGGCCCGTTTCTGCATGAGAGAAAGTAGAGACATTTCTGGCTTTTTAAATTTGCCAATTAAACATGGATGTAATTGCCCCGTCCATCTAATGTCAAAACGGTTATCCCCGGCTACATGACCGACATGATAATCGTGAAACGGGTAAGCAGAACCGGATGGGTTAAAAGTCCCTTGATTTTTATTTTGCCACCGAAAATCATTGCCAGTACTTTTCTGCCGGACTCGTCAAAATAATACGGCAGACCCCAGCGGATGTTGATCGCGTTTAAGTCCATCACGTTCTCCGATGACGTTCTGATAACGACTGCCGCATCCGGATTTATCCCTGGTTCAATTACCAGGGATCCTTTCTTGAAATGAAGGCTGATTGCCGTTTCAATATCCGGCAGGTCTATTGCTGCAATACCGTTCATTTTTTTATAGGTTTCGTATTTTGCCTGTGATTTTTCAATGTTGCCGGTCAGCAGATCCTGCACCATGAAGGAAAAGGGAACATCCTCTGCGTGATTGGTTATGTTCAGGTTCATAAAAGTCCCTCATCCTTTACAGTGCTTTGCGGTAAATTGCCAACACTTCCCTGGAATCCTCAACAAGACGGACATTGCAGACAATGGCACCGTCCGACATACTCATATCCGCCGCTTTGATTATATCTTCTTCTGTCACTCCAAATTCGGAAAGCTTTTGCGGATGGCCGATTTTTTTCGAGAAATCAAAAACGGCTTTAACCGCGGCTTCGGCTGCTTGTTTAGTAGAATTGCCCTTTTCATATACACCCATAGCCTGGGCTATTTCCGCGTAATAATCTTCTGCATCGGGCAGATTAAATTCCATGCAATGAGGCAGTAGAATGCCGTTGGCGACGCCATGCGGAACATGCGCCACAGCGCCGATAGAATGAGCCATGGCGTGCACCAAGCCCACCATTGAGTTGCCAAAGGCCCAGCCCGCCATAGTGGCTGCTAATTGCACCTGACCGCGGGCGGTGAGGTCGCCGCCGTTTTTAATGCAAGTTGGAAGATATTTATTTAAAAGCCGAATGGCATGTAGGCCAAGAGCATCAGCAATAGGTTCATGATCCACGTCAGATATAGCTTCAACTGCGTGTGTCAGGGCATCCATTCCGGTAGAAGCTGTTAGGAGCGGCGGTAACTTGGCCGTTAAT
>JAGFXG010000058.1 GCA_017860985.1 Deltaproteobacteria bacterium | reverse complement strand
GGTCAGGGAAATTTTTTACCGGCGCAGCCAGATCATAAAACTGATGAGGCAGTTCATGGACGAGCACGACTTTTTGGAAGTGGAGACGCCCATGATGCAGCCGCGGGCCGGCGGCGCCGTCGCCCGTCCTTTCAAAACCCATCACAACGCACTGGACCAGGATCTTTACCTGCGCATTGCTCCCGAACTCTATTTAAAACGCCTCGTCACCGGCGGGCTGGAAAGGGTTTATGAAATCAACCGCAACTTCCGGAACGAAGGCATCTCTACGTTTCATAACCCTGAATTCACCATGATGGAATTCTACTTAAGCTACGCCACTTACGAAGACCTGATGTCCTTTACGGAAGAATTATTCGTTTTCATTGCCCAAAACGTCTTCAACGGACTCAGCTTTGTCTATCAGGGATCGGAAATCGACCTGAGACCGCCATGGCGGCGGCTTTCCGTCAAGGATGCCCTTTTGCAGATAGCCGGCATGGAACCAGCGGATATGAGTGACCCCGCAAGAACCATTGCATTTGCCCGCAAAGTCGGCTGCGATGTCAAGGAAACGGATCCGCACGGGAAGATTTTAATGGCCATTTTCGACGAAGTGGTCGAAAAAAAGCTGATCCAGCCCACTTTTGTCACACAATATCCCGTCGCCGTCTCGCCGCTTTCCCGCCGGTCCAACACCGACCCGGAACTGGTGGACCGCTTTGAACTCTACATTTCAGGCCGGGAAATTGCCAACGCCTTTTCCGAGTTGAACGATCCCGCCGATCAGCGCGAACGTTTTATCCAGCAGATCAAGGAACGGGAAGCCGGTGACGACGAAGCGCACGAAATGGATGAAGACTATGTCCGGACACTGGAATACGGCATGCCGCCGACAGCCGGGGAAGGCATCGGCATTGACAGGCTCATTATGCTCTTTACCGACTCAGCGTCCATTCGGGATGTCATATTGTTCCCGCTTTTGAGGACCAGACAGGAATGAGATACGCTCCGGAATTTATAAAGCGGTAAAATCCGTGTTTATCCGACAGGATATTTTTAATGCCCTACGAGTTTTTCATCAGCAGAAGGTACATGAAAGCGAAACGCAAGCAGGTTTTTGTTTCGATCATTACCTTTATATCGGTTTTCGGGATTTTCCTTGGCGTCGCCGCTCTGATCATCGTCCTGGCCGTCATGAACGGCTTTGAAGAAGATCTGCGCACCAAGATTTTAGGAATCAAATCTCATATCGAAGTCACAGCCGGTATGAACGCGCCCATGAAAAATTATTCTGCGATCCGGGAAGAAATCGATAAAACACCGGGCGTCATCGCATCGACACCCTTTATTTACACGGAGGCCATGGTCCGGGGCAACAACAGCGTTACCGGCGTTGTCATACGGGGCCTGGATACGCAAAGTTCGCCTAAAGTGATTCACCTGGGAAAAGTTCGGGAAGGCAGCCTTGAACATCTCAACAGCATTCCCAAAGACGTGCTGAAAGAGATGCCTGATGAAGACAAAGGCCTGGCCGGCATCGTGATCGGCAGGGAAATGGCAAGAAACATGGGAATTTTTCTGTACGACGCCATCACCATCATTTCCCCGGCCGGCGGCATTTCCACCCCGATGGGCATGGTTCCCCGCATGAAAAAATTTGTCGTGGTGGGCATCTACGAATCCGGGTTTTATGAATACGATTCAAAACTGGCTTTTCTTTCGCTGAAAAGCTGCCAGGAATTTTTAGACATGGGAGATTCTGTATCGGGAATCGATATAGTCGTCAACGATATCTACAAGGCGGATGTGATCGCCCGAAGCATTCAAAACAGGCTGGGCTTCCCCTTCTTCACGCAAAACTGGATGCAGATGAATAAAAACCTGTTTTCAGCACTCAGGCTGGAAAAGCGGGTGATGTTCATCATTCTGAGCCTGATCGTACTGGTGGCCGCCTTCAACATCATCAGCGCCCTGATTATGGTCGTTATGGAAAAAAACAAGGACATTGCCATTTTAAAATCCATGGGGGCAACGTCCGCCACGATCATGAAGATATTTATTTATCAGGGACTGATTGTCGGAGTGGTCGGCACTTTTTTCGGATGTGTTGCTGGTCTTTTAATTGCTTTGAATTTACAAAAGATTTCTCTGTTTGTGGAAAAAATATTTAATTTTAAAATTCTGCCCGGAGACGTATATTATTTGAGCGAGCTTCCTTCCAAGGTCAATTATTCAGATGTGGTTACCATTGTGATTGGAACGATACTTATTTGTTTTATATCAACTATTTATCCGTCTTTTCGCGCATCGAGACTGGATCCGGCTGAAGCCCTGAGGTACGAATAATCCATGAATCGCAGGCAAACATGATTATACTGGACAATTTATCGAAAACCTTTATAAAAGACGGCAATAGAATTGAAGTCTTGCGAAATTTAAAACTTGAGGTTAAGAAGGGTGATTCACTGGCTGTCCTGGGTGTTTCCGGCGCCGGTAAAAGCACGCTCATTCATATTCTCGGAACGCTGGATCATCCGACATCAGGCATGCTGTTGATTGGCGGCAACAATGTTTTTGAGTGGGGTGAAAAAAAAATTGCCTCGTTCCGTAACAGAACGATAGGTTTTGTATTTCAGTTTAATAATCTGCTGCCGGAATTTACGGCCCTGGAAAACGCGATGATGCCGGCGCTGATCAGCGGGCTCGCCAAAAATCAGGCAGCGGACAAAGCGTTTAAATTGCTTCAGGAAGTGGGTCTGGAGCATCGAGTAAAGCACAAACCCGGCGAACTGTCCGGAGGCGAACAGCAGCGTGTCGCCATCGCCCGCGCTCTGGTGATGGAACCGGAAATTCTTCTGGCCGACGAGCCAACAGGAAACCTTGACACGGAAACAGGAAAAAAGATAGAAGACATCCTGATTCATTTGAACAAAGAAAAAAAAATAACGTTAGTTGTTGTCACGCACAACAAACTGCTGGCAGACAGGATGTCCAAGAGGATCGGTCTACGTGATGGGGAGATTTATGATATTCAATAAAAAAGCATTTCAGGTGTTGTTGGTTGCATTTCTTTGCGTTTTTTGCCTTCTCGCTCAAGCGCGTGCTGAAAACATCAAGAAAATATGCATTCTGCCGTTTGACGTGCACGCGGGAGACCAAAGCGTAAACCTTCAGGAATCCTTTTATAATCGTCTGGTAAAGGAATTTCAAAAAGAAGGTACAATTGAAGTCGTCGGGGCGGGTGATTTTGCCAAGAGCGGCGTTGCCGTTACAAAAAGCAAAGCCATCTCGACGGGGAAAGCTCTGAAAGCGGATTATGTGGTCACCGGCAGCATCACACAGTTCGGTGAAACACTGAATATTGACGCACAAATTATCAATGTCGCGCAGGAAAAAATCTATCCGTCCGCATCTGTGCAGGGGAAAGAATCCACCGGTCAGGAAGCACTGGCGGCCGAAATCAAAACGACGCTGCTGGCCTATACGGGTTTTCTGGATACCATTGCCCGGATCGACATCCAGGGCAATCGCAGTGTAGGGGTTGATGCCATACGGCAGCAGCTGCGCAGCAAGGCGGGCAGTCCACTCAGCGAAGAAAATGTCTCGGCAGACATCAAAACCATTTATAAAATGGGGTTATTTGAAGACGTCAGCGCGAAGGTGACGTCTGAGGCAGAGGGCAAGGTACTGACCTTCACTGTAGTCGAGTCGGGACTGATATCGGAGATCCGGCTGATCGGCAACAAAAAACTGGACCGGGACGACATTCTGGGTGTCATGACCATCAAAACCCGGCAGGGCCTCAATCAGGGGAAAATTAAGGAAGATATTGAAAAAATCAAAGCTCTCTACGATTCCAAAGGCTACTACAATGCCGAGATCAGCGAACGCATAGAAAAAGAAGGCGAAAAAAATTATGTACTGATCCTGGATATCCAGGAGAACAAGCCGGTCTATATCCGTTCCATTGAGTTTGAGGGAAATGAAGCTTTCACCGCTAAAGAACTTCTCAAACAGATGAGCACAAAAAAGCGCACTATCCTGGGATTCTTTACCGACGATGGCATACTGCAAAGTAATGAGATGAAACAGGATGTTCAGAAAATATCTTCTTTTTATTTCAATAACGGTTTTATTAACTCCCAGGTTGGAGAACCCGTCATCACTCATGATGCAAAAGGCATTTACATCAAGATCACTGTTCAGGAAGGCAAAAGATACAACGTCGGCAAAGTTGAACTTTCCGGGGACGAGCTTAAAAGACCCAGGGAGGAGCTATTTGCTCTGTTAAACACAAAAGAAGGAAAGCACTATAGCCGCGAAGGGGTCATGAAAGATATAGAAATCATCACCGTGGCAGCCAATGACGAAGGCTATGCCCACGCCGATGTCAATCCCAATGTCGTCACGCGTGACGCCGAACAGCTTGTTGACATTAATTTACAGCTGAACAAGGGCGAACTCGTCCACATCTCACGCATCGGCATTTCCGGCAATACTGTCACGCGCGACAAAGTGATCCGGCGGCAGCTGGCTATTGTAGAAGGCGATTTATATTCGAGCTCTAAACTGAAAAAAAGTCATAGCAATTTAACCCAGCTGCAATATTTTGAAGAAGTCGACTTCCAGACGGAAAAAACGCCGAATAACAAGATGGACCTCAACATCCGGGTAAAAGAAAAAAACACGGGCATGTTCATGATCGGCGCGGGATACAGCGCCGTAGACGCGGCGGTGGTTATGGCGCAGGTGTCCCAGCAGAATTTCCTGGGCTACGGGCAGATCTTAAGCCTCAAAGCCTCCCTGGGTTCCAAAACCAATAACTATGAACTGTCCTTCATCGAACCCTGGCTTTTTGATCTGCCGCTGTGGACCAAAGCGGATATCTGGAAATACACGAAGGAATACGACTCCTATACGCTGGATACAAAAGGCGGCGGATTGACCTTCGCTTACCCGATCTGGAACAGAATAACCGGCTCGATAGGCTACCGGTTAAGTTTTGACAATATCAAGGACGTTGACACAACAACAGCATCTTCTTACATCATAGCCCAGGAAGGAGAAAGAACGACCAGCTCGGTTACGCTCGGTCTGGGCTATGACACGACCGACAGCACAATTTTTCCCACCAAGGGAATCAAGGCCAACGCTTCCGTACAACACGCGGGAACCCCCTTTGGCGGCAATACACATTTTACCAAATATTCAGGGTATGCAGCCGGTTATTATCCTCTGTTCTGGGATATTGTTTTAGGGGCAAAAGGACGAATCGGATATTTACAGAACAATGATGACCGTGAGACGAGCCTTCCCATTTACGAAAGATATGTTCTGGGAGGCATCAATTCTATACGCGGCGTGCGCTATGTGGGCGTGATTGATTCCGGAACCAGTGACGTCATCGGCGGCACCACCATGATGACGTTTTCTCTGGAGGTTGTGTTCCCGCTGATCAAAGACGCCGGAATGAAGGGCGTTTTATTTTATGACGCGGGCAACACCTGGACCAGCGGTTACCACCTGGATGACTTAATAATGACGGCCGGCGCCGGTGTGCGCTGGTACTCGCCCATCGGACCCTTGCGCCTCGAATACGGTTATGTGCTGGATCGTAAGGGATTAAACGACGACTCCACGGGCCGCTGGGAATTTACAATCGGCATGTTCATGTAGAAGCAAAATGAAGATCAAACTTCATCATTCAAAAATAGACTAACTTAAAGGGAGGAAATTTTAATGAAGAAAAATATTTTAATCATCTCGGGACTGATTCTGCTTCTTATTGTGTGGAGCACAGCAGCTTACGCCGAAGAAAAGATTGGTTTCGTCAACATGCAGGACATCCTGTTAAATTCGAATGCCGGCAAAAGAGCCGAAGCGGAGTTTAAAAAGGTCGTCGACAGAAAACAGGCCAGCATTAAAGCGATGGAAAATGAAATCCAGAAAATGCAAAGCGAACTTGAAAAACAGAGCGCGGTGATGGCAGCCCCCGCCCGTAAGGCCAAGCAGGAGGCCTATATGCAAAAAATGCGCGAATACCAAAAGCTGGTCGATACCAGCAACCAGGAACTGCAGAAAAACAAACAGGAGAGCATCGCGAAAATGATTCCGGACATATCAAAAATCGTCAGCGGCATTGCTGAAAGGGAAAAATACACCGTCGTTATGGATACTATGTCCGTGCATTATTTTGCCGACAAGTCTCATGACATCACGAAAAAAGTTATGGCGGAATACAACAAGCTTTAAAATCGCCTTCATTTCATGAAATGAACAAAACCATTCAGGAAATAGCCGTCATGGTCGGCGGTTCGGTTGTGGGCGATGAAACAAAAACCATCGCTCACATCCGGCCGATTGACGAAGCAGGCGAAAATGATCTTACGTTTATCGCCGGCGAAAAATATTTCAAAATGCTCAACTCGACGAGCGCGGCGGCAATTCTTGTTCCGCCGGGACTCACAGCACCCGAGAGAAACCTGATTGTCGTGGCCGACCCTTACGTGGCCTTCGCAAAGCTCCTTTCGGTATTTTACCCTGTGGATCACGGTCCGGGGGGAATCAGTCCGGATGCCTTTATTGAAGAAGGCGCCAGGGTATCGCCTGCAGCAACCGTCATGCCCGGGGTTTTTATCGGACGCGGCGCCGTCATAGAAGAGGGCGCGGTAATTTACCCCGGTGTGTTTGTCGGACGCGGAGCCAGCATCGGCGAGGATTCCATCCTTTACGCGAACGTCAGTGTTTATAATGGCTGCATCGTCGGTAAAAGAGTGATTCTGCATTCGGGTGTCGTGATCGGGGCGGACGGCTTCGGTTTTGCAGCACCCGGCGCCGGAAACGACAAAATCCCCCAGGTCGGCATTGTGCAAATTGACGATGACGTGGAGCTTGGCGCAAATACCTGTGTTGACCGGGCTACGCTGGGCAGGACGTGGATTCAGCGAAATGTAAAGGTAGATAATCTTGTTCAAATCGCACACAATGTTGTGATTGGCGAAAATACCGCCATTGCCGCGCAGACCGGTATTTCGGGTTCCACAACGATAGGGCGTAGCGTCTTGATCGGCGGACAGGTCGGCATTATCGGCCATATTTCCATCGGAGACGGCGTCAGAATTGGCGCTGCATCAAACATTCACAGGGATGTCCCAGCAGGCGCAGTCGGCGGCGGCACACCGTTTCTTCCCTATAAAGAATGGCTGATCGTGGA
>JAGFXG010000057.1 GCA_017860985.1 Deltaproteobacteria bacterium | reverse complement strand
CAGAACCTGAGCGGCGCGGACGGCATCCTGCATGTGGTTGACGGCTTTTCCCTGCCGGATGTCTCCCTGAGTCTTGATGCTTATCGCAAACTGGAAGATGAACTGGTGCTTTCCGACCTGCTGATTATTGAAAAGAAACTGGAGAGGCTAGCTAAAATGTCCAGAAAGGCGATCTCTCCACAGGAAACGGCGCAAAACGATCTTTTGCCCAGGTTAAAAGTCTGCCTGGAAGCGGGCAAGCCCCTTCGCGCGGCGGGACTCACGCCTGCGGAAGTATTGACCCTGCGCAGCTTTTCTTTCTGGACGATCAAGCCGGAAATGATTGTGATCAATGTGGCCGAAGACAACCTTTCCTTTGCCGATGCTTTTGCGCGGGAGGTGAATTTGCAGGAACCCGTTATGGGCATCTGCTGCAAGATAGAAGCGGAACTGGTCGGGCTGGACGCCGCCGATCAGAAAGAGTTTCTGGATTCTATGGGGATTACGGAACCGGCGTTCGGCCGTATTATCCGCACCGCTTTCTCTCTTCTGGGAAGAATATCTTTTTTTACCGTTGGTGAAGACGAAGTCAAAGCCTGGGTGATTCCCGTTGACACGAAAGCGCCAAAAGCCGCCGGCGCCATTCACAATGATTTTGAAAGGGGTTTTATCAAAGCGGAGATAATGTCCTATGAGGACTTCATTGCTCACGGCGGGTCCGCAGCTCAGGTAAAATCAGCAGGCCGCATGCGCCTGGAAGGAAAAGAATACATCGTCCAGGACGGCGATATCATCAACTTCCGCTTCAATGTCTGATTAACCCGGTGTTATTTGTCTTTCTTGTCTTTCTTATCTTTCTTGTCTTTGTCAATGGATGGGCTTTGCTCCTGCTGTTCGTATTGAGCGATGATGTCTTTCAGCTCCATATTTTGATCTTCCAGTATGACATACGACTGTCCCTCGTCTCCCTTCAGGGTCACTTCCGGTGTTTGGTATGAGTCGTTTACGGAGGCCATATAAACAACACCCTGAACGGCATTGGGATCTATCAGAGAAGAAACGCGGTCTTCCTCTCTGGAGGACTCCGCACCCATGCCAAAGCTCCTGTGTGGATGATTAAACGATGTCCGGTTGTTGATGAACTCCTTCTGGTAGAGTTCCATGGTGTACATGCCTTCCTGTTTGCCGCCGAGCATGATGTTTTCAAGCTGGGTCAATTTATTGTCACGGATGCTGCTTCTGACAGACGCAGAGCCCCGTGTTATGGATAGAATCGGCACACGGAAACCCGCTTTTTCAATATAAGTCAGCTGCTGAACCACGAGCCAGGAAAGAGTGGAGGCAAATTGATAGCGAATGACCTCCTGGCTTTCGCCGGATACACAATTGTTGATGCGGTAGATGGCATCTTCCGCGTCAGTGGCATGAAGAGTTGCAAAAACAAGATGTCCGGATTCGGCAGCATTCAGGGTAAGACGGATTGTGTCCGGTTCTCTGAGCTCTCCGATAAAAATCACATCCGGATTTTCCCGCAGAACGTCGAGCAGACCCTGATTAAAGGACGGTACATGCACGCCGACTTCGCGCTGTTCAATAAATGCTTTTTTGGGTTTAAACCTGTATTCAATGGGATCTTCAATCGTTATGATATGTAAGGGTTTGGTGCGATTGATATCTTCAATGATCGCCGCCACGGTCGTCGATTTGCCGGATCCCGTGCTTCCACAGACAAGAACCAGTCCGGATCGAAGATCGCGGATCTGGTTGAGGGAAGGATGCAGGTTCAGTGACGTAATATCAGGAATGGTTTCGGGTAGCAGGCGGATGGCCAGACTTAATCCCCGGGTTGTGTAAAACGTATTGATCCTCACCCGCACGTGATTGAACGACATGGCATAATCGACGGACCATTTTTTTCTCAGGGTCAACAGCTGACGTTCACTCAGCATCTCTTTGACCATTGCGTCAATTTCCGTATGTGTCCACTTGACGTTTTTATCGAAGTGAATGATGCCGTCGCTGCGGAAAATCAAAGGGAAACCGCCTGTAATGTGGAGGTCGGAAATTCTCTGTTTGATGGCGGCTTGAATCAGGTCTGAAAAACGCTTGTTCATATTTTGTGTCCGACAGGCTATCGGCATACTTTTAAGGCAACAAAACAACTTATCTAAAACTTGTCCGTCTGAAACAGCCTGTGATAAAATCAGCCGTTTCTTACTTAAAATTAATACGGGAAAAGCTTTCCGGCGTCAAGCTGAAAATATTGTTATTAAGGATGATAGGTAACGGCAAGTAAGGAAAACCCGGCTATCAGAAACAGGAACGCCTCTAAAATTGTTCATAAATGGCGGAGAGAGCGGGATTCGAACCCGCGGTACACCTTTAAAGGGCGTACAATCGCTTAGCAGGCGATCGCTTTCGGCCACTCAGCCATCTCTCCGCTGATTATTTCAGGCCTTTCAGAATGCGGCACACAGATTTGTGACGCTTGCTTTTATTTTCGGCGGATGGATCAGGGTCTGCCCGGCATGCGCCGGGGGTTCGTCTTGCACCGGCCAAACCCGATTCAAATCCTGATAGCACCGCGAATCTGCTGGCGGAGGGAGCAGGATTCGAACCCGCGAGACTTTCGCCCAACGGTTTTCAAGACCGCCGCCATCGACCACTCGGCCATCCCTCCATCATGATGTTTTTCTGTTATCCCTCAGGGCCTCTTAAGGAGTTATCCGTTCAAGACCCCTCATATAGGGACGCAGGGCTTCCGGTATGATGATGCTGCCGTCGGCCTGCTGATAATTTTCCATAACGGCCACAACCGTACGGCCTACCGCCAGGCCTGAACCGTTTAAGGTATGGACAAATTCCACTTTGCCATTGTCTTTCCGACGATATCGGATCGCCGCACGCCGTGCCTGAAAGTCTTCAAAGTTGCTGCACGAAGAAATTTCCCGATAGGTGTTCTGCCCTGGCAGCCAGGCTTCCACGTCGTAAGTTTTAGCCGATGAAAAACCCAGATCAGCCGTACAAAGACAAACGGTGCGATAAGCAATCCCCAGTTTTTTCAAGACTTCTTCCGCGTTGGCGGTTAATTTTTCCAATTCATCATAGGAAGACTCCGGTTTGGAAAATTTCACCATCTCCACTTTGTTGAACTGGTGCTGACGAATCAGGCCCCGGGTGTCCTTGCCGTAAGAACCGGCCTCTGCGCGGAAACAGGCTGAATAAGCCACAAAATAAATCGGCAGTTTTTCTTCTTCCAGGATTTCATCCCGGTAAATATTTGTTACAGGAACTTCCGCCGTTGGAATCAGGTAATATTCCATGCCTTCAATCTTGAAAAGATCTTCCTTGAATTTAGGAAGCTGGCCGGTGCCGGTCATGCTCTCGGCGTTGACCATAAACGGTGTAAATACTTCCGTGTAACCATGATTTCCTGTGTGCAGATCCAACATAAAGTTGGTGATGGCCCGCTCCAGTTGAGCGCCCGCTCCCCTGTAAAGCGTAAAGCGTGCCCCGGTAATTTTGGCGCCGCGGGCAAAATCGAGGATATTCAGGTTTTCGCCAAGATCGAAATGCTGTTTGGGTTCAAAATTAAAAACCGGCTTCTCGCCCCATGTGCGGACGATGGTGTTGTCTTCGGAGCCGCTGCCCTGCGGTACGGACTCATGCTGAATATTTGGCACGATCATGACAAAGGCGTTCAGCTCTTCTTCCGTCACCCGGAGGTTTTCGTCATATTCTTTGATCCTGGCCGATACATCGCCCATTTTTTCAATCAGCGTGGATGCATCCTCTTTCTTCTTTTTTAGTTCTCCAACCTGTTTGGACACGCTGTTGCGTTCATTGCGCAGGCTTTCCACTGCCTGCAGAATATCCCGCCTTTTTGCTTCCAGGCCTAAAAAACGGTCAAAATCAATTTTTTGACCCCGCTCGTCCATTTTCTTCCGGACGAGATCAATATTTTGCCTTAAGTATTTAATATCCAGCATAATTTACCTTCACTTTCTTTTGCTGATCAGATCTGCAAAAGACGAAAACTACTATCACTTTGAATTATTGAAGTCAATGTTTTTGTCGGCAGGAGACGGGCTATGCGCGGGTTAGCCTTCTTTTGACCATGCTGATGACGGCATGAATTTCCGGGCTTTTCAGGAGGTAGGCCGATGTAAAGAACACGCAGGCTCCTGCCGCGACAGTGCTCGCCAGGAAAATCAGTCTTGATTGAAGGTCGGCAGACGTGTCCCAGGGCAAGAAATAGTTGATCAGACCGATGGCACCGAGCATAATCACGGATGAAGCAATGATTTTAAATAATGACGTGTAAAAGGTGCGATCGAGAAATGATCCTATTTTATTTTTCAGGACAAAAGCCAGAATCAATACGTTGACGGAGGCGGAGATGGAACCGGCCAGCGCAATGCCGTTGTGTTTTAAAGGATACATTAAGGCCAGGCTGCAGATCACATTTACAATCAGGGTGATGACGGCTGCCTTGAACGGCCATTTGGAATCCTGAAGGGAATAAAAAGAGGAAACAAAAACGCGGAGGACCGAATACGCCCAAAGGCCCAGTGCGTAACAGAAAAGGGCCTGGCCGGTGTAGACCGCATCCTGAACATCAAAGGCGCCGCGCTGAAATAAAACAGAAATGATGGGCAGATTCAGCGCCATCAAGGCGACCATCGAAGGGATGGTTAAGAAAAGCATCAGCCGCAGGGAAAAGGAGATGCTTGATTTTAATTCATCCATCTGGCCTGCGGCAACATGCTTCGAAAAGCTGGGCAACGCCGCTGTGCCGATGGCGATGGCAAAAATACCCAGAGGAAATTCCATGATCCGGTCGGCGTAAAACAGGTAGGTGACGGAGCCGCCGGGCAGCAGGGAGGCTAGTATTGTTCCCACAAAAACATTGATGGTGCCCACGCCGGCGCCAAAGATTGCCGGAAGCATGAGCTGGCCGATCTGCTGAATCCCCGGATGACGGATGTTAAATCGAAATTTTAATTTGACGCCGAATTTAAGCAGAGCCGGCCATTGCATGGCCAGCTGCAGCACACCGCCAATCAGCACACCAACGGCCAGCGCGGTAATGGGTTGAGCAAAACATTCGTGCAAACCTACCGCGGCCGCGATCATAGCGATATTTAGCATGACCGGGGACAATGCCGGTGAGGTAAAATGCCGGAATGAATTCAGAATGCCCATGCACAAGGCGACCAGGGCAATGAAAAAAATATAAGGAAACATCAGGCGGTTTAGGAAAACAGTGAGCGCGAATTGTTCCGGATTGGTAATGAAACCGGGCGCAATCAATCCGACGATTACAGGCGACAGGAGAATGCCGAGTACGGATACGGCGGCCAGAATGACAGACAGAATGGTAAAGGCATTGGAGGCCAGATCCAGCGCTTCCTCCCTGGTTTTCTTTTGCAGGTATTCGGTGAAGACCGGCACAAAGGAAACGGTAAGGGAGCCTTCACCCAGCAGACGCCGGAGCATATTGGGGATACGAAAGGCCACCCAGAAAGCATCGGTCATCCAGCTTGCTCCGAAAAAGGCGGCGATCACCATGTCCCGGACGACCCCGAAAACGCGGCTGACCATCGTCGCCGCGCCCACAATCCCGGCGGCCCTGGCCACTTTGGCGTTTTCTGATTTCTCTGTTTGGCTATCCATTTGCCGGTTTGAACTCCTGCATATTTTGTTCAGGCGGTGATGTGAACCGCTTTGCTATGATGAATGCCCCGCATCCAGTTGATAAATTTTCCGTTCAAGATCTGTTTTGCTGATTTCACTGACCAGAATGGTTTTTTTTCGCCCCTTTGCGCCCGCGGATATTTTCATCTGGCTTTTCCGGAGTTTCAATGTTTTGGCTAACAGGTCAATGCAGGCCTCATTGGCTGCCCCTTCCACCGGCGGCGCGGTGACCTTCAGCTTCAGTATGCCTTCCGATATGCCCGAAATGCCGGCCCGGGACGCGTGCGGATTAACATGGATGTCAAAGGACAGGCCGTTTTTTGTTTCACGAATAAGCATTGCAGGGGGCATGTTGCAGACCTTTCAAAAACCTGTTGCCATTTGAAGCATGGTTTTAACCAGGAAAGACTGTAAAAAAATGATGATCAGCAAAGCAATCAGAGGAGCGAAGTCTATCGGAAGGCTGTGACGGGGAATGATTTTGCGTATCGGGCCAAGGACAGGTTCAGTAACCCGGTAGAGAAAAATAACAATCTTGTTGTAGGGATCGGGATTTACCCAGGAGATCAGGGCGCGGGCGATGATGATCCACATATATACGGTTAAAATAATCTCAATCACCCGGGCGATCGCGATTATAAAATTATTTAATACAAACATATTGGCCTCATGAGAGCGGTTTATTTGATTGACGCACAGAAATCTTTCACGGCCAGGTTGAAAGCGTCCGGCTTTTCCATCATAGCCATGTGTCCCGCGCCTTCGATCAGAGCGAGCTTTGCACCGGCGATTCCCGCGGCGATCTGTTCCGATGAAGCAGGAGGGGTCATTTTATCTTCCGTGCCGCAAATCACCAGCACCGGGGTTTTGATTTTGTCGAGTTCACCTCTGATGTCGAATTTGCTGCAGGCCGTCATGTCTCCGGCCATAACGTCTACACGGGCTTCGGCGAGGCTTGCTCTTATGGCATCGTAGAACACCGGCCGGTTTGCCTTGGCCAGGGAAATTTTACAGATGATGTCCATGATGACATCCGGTTGACTCAGGAAGCCTTTAATAATATCGGGGTTTACCGGCATTGTCAACCCGCCGCCCGCGGCCACGACGCCGCTGATTTCTCCGGACCAGGCCGCTGCAAAGCCAAGCGAGATCGCCGCTCCCAGCGAATGGCCGATCAGCACGGGCCGTTTCAGTTTCAGGACATCAAGAATCTCTTTCAGTATACCAACATAAACTCCAATGTCCTGTTCTCCGTCCCCTTCCGATTGGCCGTGCCCGGGAAGGTTGACTGCGGCAATGTTGAAATTTTTATAAAGGTTTGCATACTGGTAAGACCAGACGCTGGAATTGCCTCCTGACCCATGGATAAAAACGAGGCTTTGTCCATGTGAGCCGAAACCGTCCGGATTCACCCAGCAGGACACACTTTTTCCTTTTACCTTGAATTGCTTCAGCATTGGACATTTCTCCCTGCAAAAGTGACTACCACAAAAGCAAATTTTTATGCAATCAAAGAATCGGGAAG
>JAGFXG010000327.1 GCA_017860985.1 Deltaproteobacteria bacterium | reverse complement strand
AAAGCGTGAAAACGCTTTGAGTTTTCCCTTGTTCGTCTTAACCGTTTCTTGATCAACCAGGCTATGGAGAATTATTAATCGTCTCATGTTTGTCTTCATGTTTTGTCATTCCGGCACAGGCCGGAATACAGGCATTATTTAAACTGGTTCCCGGCTTTCGCCGGGAAGACGGCTAAAGATGCCCAGGATTCAGTTGGCATACTGTGTTGAGACCATTAATAACGCTCGTCCCGCGTGAGCGGAATTGAAAACAATACAATGAGCAGGTTTTGTTAGTGAAAAATTACTTTGCACTGTGCGGAAATTAGGATAAAAAGACAAAATCGCCAATCGGGTGAAAAGGATCCGGCTATGGAATTAGAAAAAGAAATCTTTAAGGACGGGATGCCGAAAGGGTATTACACGCAAAACGATAACGGGAAATTTGTCCTTGATACCAACCACTGCTGGTCGGAAGAAGTGTGCGTGGCCATGATTGTTTCTGAAGTACGGGCCAATATCGAGAAAGCCAGAAAAGAGGTTCTTGCCGGTTTGAAAAGCCCGCTTTGTTATCATATGGAAGTACGGCAGATGAACCTGAAGTTTCTGGCTAAGGCAGCGGGCATAGCGGTATTTCGGGTCAGGAGGCATTTGCGCCCCGAGATATTTGCCAAACTGAAACCATCGGTTTTAGAACGTTATGCCGCGGTTCTGGCCGTTACCCTGGAAGACTTGAAAACCGTGCCGAACAGCCAAAGCCAGGAAGGATAATATTTTTTTCATGACTACAGAACTCAAAGCCAATGGCGAACCCTTTGTCCATCATCATGCGGCGCATTGTGAAAGCGGTGTCACATCAGCGTTGCTTCGTGACAAAGGCATGGATATTTCCGAACCAATGGTTTTTGGCATCGGCAGCGGTATTTTTTTCGGCTATCTGCCGTTTATGAAATTGACAGGTTTGCCGATCAGCACCTTCCGGGCGGCACCGGGATCCATATTTCGTAAGACGGCCAAAAGGCTGGGCGCAAAATTTATTACCAAAACGTTTCGGAATCCGCAAAAAGGCATGGATGAGCTGAAGCAAGTGCTTAAAACCGGACAGATCGTCGGTATGACAACGAACATGTACTGGCTTCCCTATATGTCTGAACGTTTCCGCTGGAATTTTCTGGGACACAACATCATCGCTTTACGTGAAACCGACGGTTGTTTTCGCATCAGCGACCCGACCTATGAACATCCAATGGATTGCCCGGTTGCCGACCTGGAACGGGCGCGTTTTGCACCCGGTCCCGCAAACCCGCATGGTTATATGTATTATCTTAAATCTGTCAATCCTCGTCCTGATCTGCGGAAAGCGTGCATCCAGGGGATGAAGACTTCCTGTTTTATGATGCTTAAAATCCCCATGCCGATTTTCGGTGTCCGCGGTATGCGTTTTCTCGCTAAAAAAGTTATCAAAAGTCCGGACAAACTTGGTTTTGATGAAGCCTGCCGGCAGCTCGTCGGTCTCATCCGCTGGGTGGAAGAGGTTGGCACGGGCGGCGGTGGATTTCGTTACATGTATGCTGCTTTTTTGCAGGAAGCTGCTGAACTGTTCGGTTCGGACGAGCTAGCCGATCTGTCAAAAGAAATGAATGCCATTGGCGATAGCTGGCGTGCTTTTTCCGTGACGGCCGCACGTATTGTCAAACAAAAAAACAAAGAGGAAGAGACCTTTGCCAAAGCAGGTGGATTGATGCTGATCTGTGCGGGACGTGAAGAGAATTTTTTTGAGAATCTCAATAAAGTTGTCAGGAAGCTTAAGGCATGAACGCCCTGGACATTTCCTCCATAACATTCAGTTACGAGGGTGCGGCTGTCCGCGCCTTGCAAAATGTCTCTCTGACTGTCACCGACAGCAGGATTCAGGCTCTTCTGGGACCCAACGGAGCCGGAAAATCAACCCTGATGAGGATTGTCACGGGGCAGATGAGGGACTATTCAGGAGACGTGTCTGTCTACGGCACAAAAATGCCTGACCGTAGCGCTCTTTTGTCTATCGGGTATGCGCCGCAGCCCATATCGCTCTATACGTCACTCACGGCCCGCGAGAACCTTCGCTTCTTCGGAGCGATGGCGGGACTGTCGAATGAACAGATCGCGTTGCGCACGGAAAACCTGCTGGAAAGAATCGGTCTTACGGAGCATGCTGATGAACAGGTTGCCACATATTCCGGGGGTATGCAACGTCGCCTGAATCTGGCAGCGGCGCTCCTGCATTCACCGAAGCTGTTGCTGCTCGACGAACCCACGGTGGGTGTGGATCCGCAAAGCCGCAATCGTATTTATGATACCCTGGTGGAACTGAATGCCGAGGGCATGACCATTTTGCTGTCCACGCACATTATGGAAGAAGCGCAGCGTTTATGCTCAAGTGTGACACTGGTGGATAAAGGCGAAGTGATCTTTGACGGGCCGATGTCCGGAATCAGTGATCTGGAAAAATTCTTTCTGGAAAAGACGGGAAGGGGATTACGTGATGCTTAAGACAAAAACAGAATCT
>JAGFXG010000056.1 GCA_017860985.1 Deltaproteobacteria bacterium | reverse complement strand
AAAAGGCCTCATGTTGCCCATTGACTTAATGCACGGTTTTTTCCTATAATTTAACCATCCAATTCTGATTCACGGAAAGAAATCTCTTGAGGATATGATGATGATTTCAAGACGTGATTTTTTCATAACAAGCACAAGAATGCTGGCGGCAGCCGGCTGCGGCATGGTTCTGTCCGACCCCGTCTGGCAGAGGATTTTGTCAGGCGACAATTCGGGACTGGCCTTTGGAGCCTCTTATCTTGATGAAATTGTGCGTTTGGCCCCCGGAGCCCGTTACTGGAAGCCGCTCGCCATCAAAGGCGAAGGCAACTCCCGTGAGCAAACCATTGTCAAATGTCTTCTTTGCCCCAACGGCTGCGCCATCGCCGTTGGTCAGCGTGGCAAGTGCCGGACACGCATGAATGTAGATGGAGAGCTGCGCAGCCTCGTCTATGGCCGCCCCGTGTCCATTCATGTCGATCCGATCGAAAAGAAACCTCTATATCATTACCTTCCGTCAGCCGCTGCATTTTCTCTTGCGACTGCCGGCTGTCCGCTGAGCTGCAAATTCTGCCAGAACTGGGAAATATCGCAGGCATCCCCTGAAGACCATCAGGGACCGTTTGCGCCTCCGTCCAGGATAGTTGATGCCGCACAAAACAGCAAGTCGCCGGTCATCGCCTTTACATACAATGAACCGACCGTTTTCACGGAATATATGGTGGATATCGCCGGGGAAGCAAAAAAGAAGAATGTTCGCTCCGTGATGATCAGCTGCGGCTTCATCAACGAGGCGCCTCTCGCGGAAATATGCGGGGTGCTTGATGCGATCAAGATCGACTTGAAGGGATACAGCGAGAGTTTTTACCGCACCGTCTGCGGAGCCGGGCTGAGCCCTGTTCTCAGGAGCATCAAGCAAATCGCAAAAAGCCGCGTTCATCTCGAAATTGTAAACCTGGTTGTCCCTACATTAAATGATTCGGATAAAATGCTGCAGGAGCTGATCAACTGGATACTGGGAGAAGTGGGGGCAGACATCCCTGTTCACTTTACGCGCTTTCATCCGGATTACCAGTTGAGAAATCTTCCGCCCACACCGGTTGCCACACTGGAACGCGCCCGTAATATGGCCCTGGCGAAAGGAATGCATTACCCTTATGTGGGAAACGTACCGGGCCATCCGGGGAATCACACCTACTGCCCGGGCTGCGGTAAGATTGTGATAGAGCGGCAGAGTTTTTTTGTAACAGAAATGAATATAAAAAACGGGCGATGCAAATTCTGCGGACGGAAAATTGCCGGTGTATGGGCATAGAAAGCGATGAATGCAAATGAAGATTTTGCGGTTATGTGTTATATTACTTATAATAAGTCTTTGTTGTTCTACATCATGCGAGGCAAATAAAATGTCAAATGCTGATATTCGCGAACCTGCCGTTGCAGGGAAATTCTACCCCGATTCTGCGACCAAACTCAAAAGTGCCGTTGAACATTTTTTGAAGGATGCCCTTCCAGTAAAGGTCAAAAAGCCGGTTGCCCTCATCGTTCCCCACGCAGCCTACATATTCTCCGGTCAAATCAGCGCAGTTGGATTCAAACAGGTCAGTCATGAAAAGTATGACGTAATCGTCATCCTGGGGACCAACCATACTAATTCGAGTTTTCAGAAAATTTCGCTTTATCCCGGCAGAGGTTTTCGCACTCCGCTTGGAACGGCGCTCATTGACAAAAGCGTCGTTTCCGCTCTCATCAAAGAAGACCCGGAGGTCTGCGCACTTGATAAATCCCTTCATGAATCCGAGCATTCTGTTGAAGTCATGGTACCCTTCATTCAGGTCGTCTTTCCTGAAGCAAAGATAGTCCCCGCCGTCGTCGGGTCACCGGACATGCAGATGTGCACCCGCTTCGGCCGGGCCCTGGCAAAGGTCTTGAAAAACAGGCGGGCGTTAATCGTCGCGAGTTCCGATCTTTCGCACTATCCATCAGCTGAAAATGCAGACTTCGTGGACAGGGAAACTCTCGCGGCCGTCGCAAAACTCGACCCGGTCATACTTCAGGCAACCCTAAAGTCTCAGGCAGGCAGAAGCATCCCCAACCTTCACACCAGTGTCTGCGGTGAAGCTCCGATTCTGGCGACCATGGCGGCAGCCGGGGCCCTCGGAGCCACCCATGGGGTGGTGGTCAGCTATGCCAATTCGGGAGATATGTCTGTAGGAGATCGCTCGCGGGTTGTCGGCTACGGCGCGGTTGTATTCTCGGCAGAAGACAAAGACCAGGGAAAACCTTTCGTCGTTTCCTCTCATCCGGCGGCGACTGTCTCTGCGGAGCTCACGCCATCCGATAAAAAGGCATTGCTTACGTTTGCCAGAAAAACCATATCCAGAATTCTTACGACAGACACCGTTCCTCTGGCCAGAGGTTTTGACGAGAGGCTTCAACAGCCACGGGGCGTTTTTGTTACGCTCAGGAAAAAGGGTGATCTTCGCGGCTGCATCGGCCGAATGATCGCGGATGAACCGCTTGCCAAGCTCGTTGGCGTCATGTCACTCCAGGCAGCCTTTAATGACAAACGGTTTACCCAGTTAACGGCGGACGAACTGAAAGATATCGAAATAGAAATATCCGTGCTGACCCCGATGAAACAGGTGGCCGGCGCCGACGACATTGTTGTCGGAAGGGATGGTGTTTTGCTGAGCAAAGACGGTTATTCCGCTGTTTTCCTTCCTCAAGTGGCAGCGGAACAGGGATGGAACCGGGAACAAATGCTCGATCATCTCTGCCTGAAAGCGGGATTGACGGCCGGAAGCTGGAAAAAGGGCGCAAAATTCTCAACCTTTCAGGCAATCGTTTTCAGCGAATCCCAATTCAAGTAAATTCATGATCATTTCGCTTATTGCCATTGGGCTGATTTCGATTCTGGGTCAGGTTGTCCTGATCCGGGAATTGAATGTTGCCTTCTATGGCGTCGAGCTGATTTATCTTCTGGCACTGGGAATATGGCTGTTATGGACTGCGGCAGGCGCTGTCATCGGGCGGCGGATTCACTACCCCTCACCCCCCCAAATTGCCGCGCTTTTCATCTTTTTCGGAATCGCCCTTCCGATTGATGTAATGTTCATTCGTTCCAGTCGTTTCATCTTTGGTGGAGTGCCCGGTGCCTACCTTCCCATCATTTGGCAATTCTTGGTCCTTGTCATTTCCCTCCTTCCGGCCGGGCTGCTGTCCGGCCTGCTGTTCCAGTGGACGGCAAAGGCTTATATGACAGGGAGCAGAACGCTTGCGCTTGCCTATGCAATTGAAAGTGCGGGCGGGTTCTTTGGTGGATTAATGTCCACCCTGTTTATCATGTGGGGCATTCGTAATTTCTCGGCTGTCATAGTATGCTCTCTCACTTCCGTTCTAACCTCCCTGGTCCTTCTCAGAGGTGGCCGGGTCGCTCTTTTGCGTTCGTCGGCAATCATTCTGGCTTGTATCTTTCTGGCGCTCCTGTGGAACGTGTCCTCTCTGGATCGCCGGATGACGATGTTGAATCATCCGACTCTGGTGGAAAGCAGCGATTCTCCTTACGGCAGAATTACCATTACGCAGCTCCACAATCAGATTTCCGTTTTTGAAAATGACGCTCTGGCGTTTGAAACGGAGGGAACGGATGCTGAATACTTCTGCCATTTAACGGCCCTCCAGCACCCGAATCCAAAGGATGTGCTGATTCTCGGGGGCGGAATCGAAGGCATTGTTCGGGAAATGCTGAAATACACTCCCCGGCGGATTCATTATGTTGAACTCAACCCCGTCCTGTTCAATCTCACAATCCAACATCTCCCTGATGATATCCGGAAGTCTCTTGGCAACCCGAACGTGCGGATTGTTTTTGCCGATCCCCGGCAATATCTGAAAGAGAGCGGCACATACGATCTCATCCTGGTCGGGATGCCTGAACCGTCATCCGGGCAGGCAAACCGTTTTTACACGCGGGAGTTTTTCAAACAATGCCACGCAAAGCTCAAGCCAGGGGGAATTCTGGGTCTCAGACTCCACACGGCTGAAAATCTATGGACCATTCCGCTTGCACGCCGCAACACGAGCATCTATCGGGCTCTGCAGTCTGTTTTCCCCGAAACATTGTTTCTGCCGGGAAGCACAAACGTTGTTACCGCCTCAGATACGGTCCTTCCAGGCTCGCCGGAAGTCATGTCCCGCCGTCTGCGGGACAGGCAGCCGGCGACAAGGCTGATTTCAACGAGTTACATACGGTACCTTTTCACAAACGACAGATATTATAAAATTAAAGATTTGCTCAATCATGAATATGCCCCCTCAAACACTGACATCAGACCGGTCTGTTACCAGTATGCCATCATCATCTGGCTTTCACAGTTTTTTCCGCGTATAGCTGGGGTTGATTCTTTTTCAGTGATCGGCAAGGGATTTTTAAAATCGCCGTGGGGGTGGCTGTCCGGCATCGGCTTAATCATCTTTTTTCTTATGATCCGCTTTCGGCCCGCGTTGAAACGAATCATCCTCGTTGCCACAGCGGGATTCACGGGCATGGTTCTGGAAACCATCCTCATTCTTTATTATCAGGTTAAGCACGGGGTGCTCTATCAGGACATAGGACTTCTGATGATGAGCTTCATGGCTGGTCTTGCCGCCGGCGCAACGGCAATCCACAAAAAGATGTCGGGAACCATTGATCACCGGCCATCCATGCGTTTGTATGGTGCGGGTCTGCTCATTGGACTCAGTTTTTTATGCGCGTTGACGGGAATCGTTTTGATCATGGACATCTGTGTGGGTCTGGTCGCGATTTCTTGTCTTTTGGGAGCATCCGGTTTTGCTGTGGGCGGCATTTTTGCCTATGCAAGCATCCATGAAGTCGAAGACCAGAAAAAAATAATTTCCCCGCTGTATGCCGCCGACCTGATCGGTGGGTGTATCGGCTGCCTGCTTGGCAGCTTGATCTTCATCCCTCTAGCAGGCATGGATGTCACCGCCTGGGGACTGCTTCTTATTACCGCGCTTTTGGTCATTCTGGTTTAGCGCCGTTCGTCCCATAAAAGAACCGTCCCGCTCGCGGGACGGTTCTAGGAAACAATGCGATGAAGCCTCAATTTATTTGACGGCGTCTTTTAAAGCTTTCCCGGCCTTGAACACCGGAACTTTCTTTGCGGCAATCTTAATGGCTTCACCCGTCTGCGGATTTCTGCCGGTGCGGGCTTTTCTTTTGCTGACACCGAATGTACCGAATCCGACAAGCGTCACGGAGTCACCTTTCTTAAGGGCCTTCTTGATTGCAGTCAGTAACGCGCCGACAGCGGCTTCCGCTTCTTTTTTGCTGCATGCAGCCTTTGCCACTTCTTCGATCAATTCTGCTTTGTTCATTATTCCCTCCTTTTATTAGTATTGAAATGTTTGACTGAAAATACAGGAACCATTGACAGAAATCAACCGGAATTTCAGGGCAATATTTCATTGACAGGCAAAAACATTTTTCTTAATCTTAAAGTGGAAGCACACGTCACGCAGAGAAATTCGTGAGGTAAATTCATGATTTTTACAGGGGCTGTTTCACTCAATACAAAAGGGTTCGGTGACATCATCGATATCACGTCTCAGGTGGTTTCCATTACGAGGCAATCCCCAATTAAAAGCGGGCTGGTCACTGTCTTCTGCCCCGGATCCACGGGGGCGCTGACGACCATTGAATATGAAGACGGTGTGTTGCAGGACCTGAAGGATGCCCTGGAAAGGATCGCCCCTTCAGACATCCCGTATCAGCACGATGAGCGGTGGGGAGACGGAAACGGTTTTTCCCATGTCCGCGCGGCATTGTTGAAACCATCCCTGTCTATTCCGCTTGTCAGCCGGAAGCTGACCCTCGGAACATGGCAGCAAATCGTCTTCATCGATTTCGACAACCGGGGAAGGAACCGTGAAATCATTGTTCAAGTCATGGGTGATTAAAACAGGGCAAGGGATTCCCCTTTGAATCGGGGTGTGGTGAAAATCCACAGTCTGTCAAACAGAAGCGACCCAGCCGGATACTGAATTTACTTTCTTTCAAAAATAATATTCCTGACACTTGTCTTGTATTTTTTCCTCTCCAGCGCGCGTTTTTTAAAGGTCTCAAATTCCTCCGGTTTCAATATGTATCTTAAGTCTTTTGTTTTTCCTTCCATGGCGAATATGTTGCCTTCATATTTATATTTGACCTGATTGATATTGTAAGGATCTTCAATTTTATAATCCGAAGGCTTTTTCCGGATCCTGTATCCTTTGGGAAAATGAAAATATTTTTTGAATTGAATCAAACCGGCGCCCACAAATTTTATCGGGTATTTTCTTGATTTCACAGCCGTCAGTTCATCATAGTCTTTAATCATTGCGGCGCCTGATAAAATCATTTCATTGTCGTCGACTTTATGAATTTCATTCCTCATCAACCCGTTGACTTTTACTATGAAAGGCAATTCCAATTCGTCAAGGTTCAATATCTCCAGCTGATGAAGCTCTATCCCCTTTGCTTCAAAATGCTGCTCCCTTGCCCTGGGCGATAGGTTTCTGAATTTATTTCTTTCCACTTCCGCCCACTTGCCGTGGCTGCTGTATATATATTCAATCTTGGCATCCCCGCTTTCGTTCACGTGGATCATCTGGGCAAGATCTGTATAATCCCTGCGGTCTTCAAGATCCGGGGTCTTCACAAATTGATAGCTTCCGTCCTCGTTGATCAGCAGGACTCTGGAGGGAACAAGAAACGGTACCGAGTCAATAACGGCTAAATGGTTGGTCGCATCCAGCCAGTAACGGGTACCGTCCTTTTTAGGAACAACCGCAATGACATGGTTAAAATAACTCATGGAGGGTGCGGCCTCATCCAAGGCGTCGGGGTCTTTCGGCACAAGCACCGGACGACCTTCAATTCCCGCTGCTTTGAGCATTGTCAGCAGAAGCGTTGTCTTGTCCTTGCAGTCACCGTATCTCTTCTTGAAAACATCGCGTGCCGGGTGAGGTTTCATCGTGTGAGGTCCGATTTCAACTGCCACGTACCTGATCTCCCGGGCAACAAAATGAAAGATTGCTCTGATTTTATCTTCGTCATTTGTTGTACCGGCCACCAGGTTTCGGGTGAAATCATCCAGTGACTCATCCGACTGCATCTGTTCTTTCATAAGCCCTGCATACCATTTTGAAATCACATTCCAGCTACTCAAGGTCCAGCAGTGAACCTGAGGAAAAACATCTTTGTCCGTCGGGCCGGGCAT
>JAGFXG010000055.1 GCA_017860985.1 Deltaproteobacteria bacterium | reverse complement strand
CCAGTTCGGGAAATTCACGGGCCAATTCCGCTTGAAGCAGGGCCGGATCTCTGTAAAAATCGATCCGTTTATCGGGGAGAATAATCTGAAATGCCTTATCAATGGGCGATGCGTGGTCTTCGGGAAGCACAATCCCCAGTTCAATCATAACAGACAGTCCCGGTTCCTCCCTGCCCAGACCCGTAATCGGCATGTGATCGATGTTGAAAATAAAATCACCGATCAAGTTAAGCCCGCCAAGACCGCTTTCCGCAATCAGCAGCGTATTCAGCCCGTTCCCGCTGGCGTAGGCAGCCGATACGTGAGAGGACAGATCATCACCTATGACAATCAGATCATACATAAAACACTATTTTCCTCCGGAACATTTGGTGTTCCTGTTAACGGTCCAGGGGCGGATTATGCAACGCGGCGGCGTCACAATTTTTGATATTGGCAATTTCCACGTGACGGCCTTTTTTAGTAATTCGCCCCTCCGCGAAATAACGGATGGCCTGGGGATAGATTTTATGCTCTTCAATTAATATTCTGGCTGCAAGGGTTTCAGCAGTGTCATCGGGAAGCACCGGCACGATCGCCTGAATGATAATAGGACCGGTATCAACACCTTCATCTACAAAATGAACGGTACACCCGGAAAACTTTACGCCGTAATCAATGGCCTTCTGCTGCACGTGCGTTCCCGGAAATGCAGGCAGCAGGGCAGGGTGGATATTGATGATCCTGTTCTCAAATTCCCGCAGAAAAGACGCTGTGAGAATCCTCATAAAGCCGGCCAGCACGATCAAATCGACATCCGCATTCTTCAGAAGGCGGATCAATTCACGGTCAAAGTCTTCCCGGCTGGAATAATCCTGATGGTTGATAACAGTGCAGGCAATATGATGATTCTTTGCCCTTATTAAACCATAGGCTTCCGGATTATTGCTCACAACGATTTGAATCCGGGCAGGCAGGTCTTCCTGTTCAATATGATTAATGATGGACTGAAGATTTGATCCGCTGCCGGAAATCAAAACACCCAGCTTTAAGAATTCGCTCATAGATTTGCCGTTATTTACCGGTGAAACAGACGGAAGCCTGATTGGGTTCCTTTTTTTCGATCGTGCCGATCAGGTATGCAGTTTCTCCCATTACTTTCAGGCGGTCAAGAATCTCCTGTGATTCTTTTTCCGAAACGATCATCATCATGCCGATACCCATGTTGAATACCCGGAACATCTCGTTCTCATCCACATGGCCGATATCGCGAATAATGGAGAAAATCGGGGGAATCTTCCAGCTGCCCGTGGTAATGACGCACCGGCAGACCTCGGGAATAATGCGTGGAATATTGTCGTAAAAACCGCCTCCGGTAATATGAACCAGTCCTTTGACATTGAAACTTTTAAAGATGTTTAAAAGGGATTTGACATAAATACGGGTCGGTTCCAGCAGTTCCTGGCCGATGGTTTTTTGAAGTCCGGACACAGAGTCATGTAAAGAGAGCCTTCCTTTTTCCAGAAGAACCT
The DNA here is from genome assembly GCA_017860985.1 of Deltaproteobacteria bacterium. Classification (GTDB taxonomy): domain Bacteria; phylum Desulfobacterota; class Syntrophia; order Syntrophales; family Smithellaceae; genus UBA8904. Next base: position 10,150 of record JAGFXG010000055.1, on the reverse strand, counting down.
TGCGTGCCAGTGAAAATCCGTTGCTGTGCAGGCCGCTCGACGCAAGCCCGATCACGCGATCGTTGATGCTGATGGTGGAACCGTCAATAAGCTTCTCCTGTTCCACAACGCCCACACAAAAGCCGGCCAGATCATAGTCTCCGGATTGATAGAAGCCCGGCATTTCTGCCGTTTCGCCTCCCAGCAGTGTGCAGCCCGCCTGTTTGCATCCCTGGACGATGCCGTCCACAATCTGAACACTTTTTTCCACTTCGATTTTGCCTGTAGCCAGGTAATCCAGAAAGAACAGAGGCTCTGCCCCCTGAACAATGACATCATTAACCGACATGGCAACCAGATCGATTCCGATGGTGTCGTGCTTGTCCATCAGGTGTGCGATCTTGAGTTTTGTTCCGACGCCGTCCGTTGAAGAGACGAGAATCGGATTTTTCATTTTGGCGATATCAAGACGGAACAAACCGCCAAACCCGCCGATACCGGAAATCACTTCCTTGCGGGCCGTCATTTTAATAATAGGTTTAATGCGTTCGACAAACGCGTTGGCGTTATCGATGTTCACGCCTGCGTCTTTATAAGTGGATTTTTGGGATTTTACGGATTTTGTTGCCATAGGACTCCATAAATTATGATGTATTCTTTAAATGAAAAATTAGAAAAAGTTTCTAACGCATATCTTGGTTTGTGTCAATCATTGACTTGCGCAAAAAGAATTTATTTGTTAAAAAAGTCAGCAATTTCCGGAAATTCATCTGTTTGACGAGCGGTATCGAGGAGACGTAAATGGAGTCGTTTAAAAAGAATCTGCAGAAAATCGAGCAGCCTCTGCAATTTGCCGCCAGAGATGATTTTAAAAATCTTTCACACATTAAAGATTTGGGAAAGGCAATGGCGGGAATCATAGCGCAGCAGATCAATGCCATTCCGCCTGCCGCTAAAAACAGATTCGAACCGCCGCTTGGAAATCTGCTGACAATTTTTTCCGATTATGACACGCAGGATACCGAGGACAGGAAAATAAAAATTAGCGAGGCGGTACAAATTCTGGAAAGATTAATGGACGCTATAGATGTTTTTGACGCAAACAAACCTGTATCTCCGCTGAGGGAAGAGCAGATCAGCGAAAGAATCTCGGATTTGAAAACATCTTCAGAAAAACTTTCTATGCCTGTGCAGTATCTGAAAGGCGTCGGACCCAAAATGGCCACCCGTTTTCAGGCAAAGAAGATCAGCACTGTTGAAGATTTGCTTTATTTTCTGCCCCGAACCTATGAAGACCGCCGTGAAATCCGCAGAATCAATAAACTTGAAACGGGAAAAATCCAGACGATCATCGCGGTGGTTGTTTTGAGCGAATTCAAGTATTACGGCAAAAGAAGAATTCTGGAAGTTACCGTCAGCGATAACACGGCCAACCTGACTGTCAAGTGGTTTAAGGGCCGCATGTCTTATCTTACGGGTATTTTTAAAAAAGGTGTCCGTGCCATTTTCACCGGTCCGGTTACCCCCAATTATTCAGGAAAAACCATGATTCATCCCGAGTATGAAATTCTGGAAGATGATGATGATGAAAATCTGCTGAACTTCAAACGCATTGTTCCCGTCTATTCGGAGACAGAGGGCCTGCATCAGAAATATATCAGAAAAGTCATGTATGGAGCGCTGGAACAATATTCACGCTATATCGCTTCACCCATCCCCTCAGCAATTTGTAACAAACGAAATCTGCTCAATATCCACGAAGCCATGCTCGCCGTTCACTTTCCGGGCAATGAAGAGCAGATTCAGCCATTCATCGACGCGCACTCGGAGGCACACCGGCGGCTGATCTATGATGAGTTTTTCTTTTTTCAGCTGGGAATGGCCGTGAAGAAATCGGGACGTATACTTGATAAAGGGATTTCGTTTCGTCTGGAGGGGAGGCTGCTGGACAGGTTTTATGCCTCGCTGCCTTTCTCGTTAACCGCCGCCCAGCAGCGGGTGATTGCGGAAATTCAAAAGGATCTTCAGTCCGCGACTTCTATGCACCGTCTCCTGCAGGGCGATGTGGGAAGCGGGAAAACCCTTGTGGCGATGGCGGCCATGATCACCGTGTGTGAGAATGCCTGCCAGGCCGCATTGATGGCGCCTACAGAAATCCTGGCCAGGCAGCATTATAATACGCTTGCTGCCTGGGCTGAACCGATCGGACTTCGCGTTGTTTTGCTAACCGGCAGCATGGCAAACGCCGCGCGCAATGAAATTCTGGCTCAGATTGCATCAGGCCGGGCCGATATCATTATTGGAACGCACGCCCTGATTCAGGAGAGTGTGGATTTTAAGAAGCTGGGGCTTGCCGTTATTGACGAGCAGCACCGCTTCGGCGTTATGCAGCGTGCATTATTGCGCAGCAAAGGTATTCAAGCGGACGTTCTCGTCATGACGGCCACACCCATTCCGAGGACATTGGCCATGACCGTATACGGAGATCTGGATGTGTCGGTCATTGATGAAATGCCGCCGGGAAAGAAACCGGTGCGCACGGTTTTAATGGGTGAGAGCAGGAGACAGGCGGTTTACGATGCCATCCGCAAGGAAATAGCCAAAGGTCATCAGGCTTTCATTGTGTATCCGCTGGTGGAGCAGTCGGAAAACCTTGATCTGAAAGACGCGACAAAAATGGCAGATCACCTGCAGAAGGATATTTTTACTGATTGCCGGGTCGGGTTGATTCACGGCAAGATGAAAGATCAGGAAAAAGAGTCGGTCATGAAAGACTTTCAGGATAATAAAATAGCCATTCTGGTGGCCACGACCGTGATTGAAGTCGGCATTGACGTGCCGCACGCCTCGCTGATGGTGATCGAGCACGCAGAGCGTTTCGGCCTGTCGCAGCTGCATCAGTTGCGGGGAAGGTCGGCTGACGCCCGCAAAAGATTGAAAGTCATGGAAAAAACCACAGACGGGTTCGCGCTTGCGGAAGAAGATCTGGTCATCCGCGGCCCCGGAGATTTCCTGGGAACAAGGCAATCCGGTCTTCCTGATTTTCGAATTGCAAGCATCATCAGGGACGCGCGTATTTTAAATGACGCGAAGGAAGATGCCTTTGCCCTTGTCGCCCGCGATCCGCTGCTGGAAAAACCAGAGCATGCCATTCTCAAACAATCTTTAATTGCGAAATGGCAGGGCAAACTGGATCTGGCCAGGACAGGATGAAATCAATTAAATTAAATAATGCACTTTTCCTGTCCTGGATGACAGGCTTTCAACCTACTGTTTTCATGAATTGGTTTATTCTTCAGTAATACCCTGAACAAACACAAATTTATTTTGTCTTTGGATGATGCTCGTGATAAGGTCTGCATCTGAAAAACGGGTGATTATGAATGTTGTCACGGGATGGATTCAATGAAAAAGACGCAAATCGTCGTTCCATGCTATAATGAATCAAAACGAATTAAAGCGGAAGCTTTCCTGGGTGCTCTGGAAAAGGATCCAAATCTGTCCTTTCTCTTTGTCAACGACGGCAGCACAGACGATACGTTCAATGTTCTTCAATCCCTGAAAGAAAAGAATACTCATCAGATTGAGATTTTAAATCTGGAGAAAAATTCGGGTAAAGCCGAGGCCGTCCGCAGGGGAATGCTCAAGTCTCTTGAAGGCTCTTTTGATAACATAGGATACTGGGATGCTGATCTGGCAACACCGGTTAGTGCCATCGAAGTCTTCTGCAGTCTACTGGATTCCAGAGACGCAGAAATCGTTATGGGTTCAAGAGTGAGACTTCTCGGACGCAATATACAGAGAAAAGCGGCGAGGCACTATTTAGGGAGACTATTTGCCACCTGTGCTTCGCTTTTGTTGAATATCAATATTTATGATACCCAGTGCGGCGCCAAAATATTCAGAGCATCTGATTCCCTGAAGAAGGTTTTTCAAAAACCATTCAAGGTTAAATGGACGTTTGATGTTGAAATGTTCGCCAGGTTTCCCATGGTCACGGGAAAAACTCTGGCTGAAATCAGTTCCCGATGGATAGAATGTCCTCTGGATGAGTGGTTTGACGTGCAGGGCTCAAACATCAAGCCAAAGCATTTTATAAAAGGGGGAGGTGAATTTCTTACTTTGTGTTTATATCTGCGCACTCCCGCCCGGAAAATTTATGAAAAATATCTTCTTGACTCGTAACGGAAGCATCTGAAGATGGAATCTCTCATCAAAAACAACCCGAACACTGCCCGGTTTCTGCTGCTTTTGACCCTGTTTGGCATCTTGTACATGGCCGGTCTGCATAAACCTGTCGTCATTGATTATGACGAAGGTTTTTACGCCGAGATATCCCGCGAGATGTTCACTCAGAATGAATATCTCGTCCCTTCATTAAACGGTGAAAACAATTTTGAAAAACCTCCCATGCTCTACTGGGGGCAGATGCTCGGCTACTCATTATTCGGCATAAACGCTTTCGGGGCCCGCTTTGTCAATGCGCTGGCGGGAATCGCCCTGGTCCTCCTGATCTTTCTGATCGGCCAAAAACCGCTGGGAGCAACAACGTCTTTCAGGGCGTCACTTATTCTGGGCAGTTCCATTTTTTTTGTTTATCTGTCCCGCATAGCCATGACGGACATGCTGCTGACACTTTTCTTTACGCTTTGCCTGTATTTTGCCTGGAAGGCAATAGAGCAGTCGTCGCAGAACAAATCCGGCACGTTTTATTTCTGGACCGCCTGCGCGTTTGCGGGGTTTGCCATGCTCACGAAGGGAGCCATTGGTATACTCTTTCCTGCTGTTACCGTATTTATTTATCTTTTGACCATTGGCCGGTTGCGCGTTCTTTTTCAACCTTCATGGCTGATTCCGGGAATCATTATCCTGATTACCATCGGCTTTTCCTGGTATCTTCTTCTGGGATTCAATCATCCCGAAGGTTTTTCTTTCATGAAAGAGCTTTTCATAAAACATCATTTTCAGCGTTTCTCGAAACCGATGGAGGGCCACTCGGGACCGATATATTTCTATCTGGTTGTTTTCCTGGCCGGTTTTATGCCCTGGAGCGCCTTTACACCGCTTGCCGCTTATCACAGTCAATACAGGGATTCCTCAAACGAGCGTGTTCGATTCCTCCGGTTCTTTCTCCTGTTTTCACTGGTCACCTTCATTTTCTTCTCCATCGCCGCCACCAAACTGCCGAACTATATCTGCCCGGCCCTGCCCGGCATTGCCCTGTTAACAGCCACCCTCTTTGACCAAAAGGAAATAACAGGAAAATACGGCTGGCGGACAGCAACATCTTCTGCGGTGCTCCTCGTCCTTGGGCTTGGCATATTTTGTTTTATCGCCCCTGCAATCGTGGCACATCTGCCGCAATTGCTCGGGGAAAAAGCCCTGAAAGCGCCGGTTCTGGCACTGCCCATCCATTTGGGATACACGCCTTATATTTGCGGTGCGATTTTTATCGTGACAGCCGTTTTTCTGGTGATCGCGGGCAGAAAGAAATCACCTTCGTTGCTTTTTACGGCGCTGTCCATCTCCGCTCTGGTGGTTACCGGAATTCTTTTCATGGTCGGCATACCCGTGTATGACAGCCTCGTTAACCGCCCTCTCACACAAGTGGCCCAACAGGCAGCTCTCCAAACTCCTGATAACGGCCGTATTGTGCTTCTGGAAGCCGGAAGCCGGCCAAGTGTGAATTTCTATTCCCGTCGTAAAACCGTCGACAGCAGTATTCATTATCCCGAGGGATTAAAAAAACTGTTTCAGGAAAAAGACATAAAGGTCGGCATTACGACGGAGTACTACCTTGCAAAACTGAATCAGACGGGAATAAAAACTGAAAGGCTCTTTGCAGACCGGGGTTATGTGCTCTTTAGGCTCTCTGCTGAGGATAGAACAGTCAAATGAGAATCGCGATTGTCGGAATAGGGGGAGTCGGGGGATATTTCGGAGGGAAGCTCGCCAGAGAGTACGCGTCCACAGGCCTTCATGAAATCATCTTCATCGCCCGTGGAGAGCATCTGCAAGCAATCCAGCATAACGGCCTGAAGTTATTCACCCGGGAAGGCGATTATGTCGCATGGCCGAATATTGCCACGGATGATCCGGCTTTAGCCGGCATGTTTGATCTTGTTTTCTTATGCGTTAAAAGTTATTCACTGGAGGACTCGGCTCTGTGTGTAAAACCAAACATTCATAAAAAAACCGTTGTGATCCCTCTCCTCAACGGGGTGGATAGCTCTGAAAGGCTGCGACTTGTTCTGCCGGATGCAGACATCATCGACGGCAGTGTCTATATTATCAGCCATATTGAAAAGCCGGGAGTCATCCGTCAGGAAGACGGGGCCTGCAAACTGATTTTTGGCACTAACGACGAGCAATCATCCCTTAAATACAACAATGTCCTGGATATCCTGCTGCAGGCGAAAATCAACGCACAATTGACAGGTCACATATCTGAAGCCTTATGGAAAAAATATCTCCTGATGTGTCCGCTGGGATCGCTTACGGCGGCCACCGGAAAGACATACGGCGCCCTTCTGGCAGATGCCGCGCTTAAAACAAAACTGAGGGGAATGATGGAAGAAGTTGAGGCTGTCGCCAGGGCCAGGAATGTCTATCTGCCTGAAAATGCGATCGACCGGACGATGGAAATGGCCGGCCGTTTTGCCTTCGACGCAAAAACCTCCATGCAGCTAGATAAAGAAAAAGGCAGGCCAACGGAGGTTGACGCCCTGACGGGATTTTTATGCCGGGCAGGCAGGGAATCAGGAATTCCTACCCCGCTGCACGATGAAGTCTATCAGCAGATCATCCGTTGATTTCCCCAGCATCAATATATTCGCTTTCATCTCTTATATAATTGACAAAACGTCGGGTTTTGTTATAGGTAATTAAATTTTAAGCGGCGCTGAAGGTGTCTGCTTTTCCGTTTTCTTAGAATATGAGGTGATCATCATGAAAAAGATTTCGATCGGTCTGATTGGTTTTGGAAATATCGGGACAGGTGTCGTAAAGCTCCTGGGGCAAAACGAGAAACTCATTTCAGAGAAACTTGGCGCAAAACTGGTCTTAAAGAAGATTGCCGATGTGAATATCACCACATCACGCGGCGTTAAAATTTCAAAAAATGTCCTGACGACGAATGCGCGGGATATTATCAATGACCCGGAAATCTCCATCGTAATTGAGCTAATGGGCGGTTATGAACCGGCAAGAACATTTGTGCTGGAGGCCATCAAGAAAGGGAAGCATGTCGTCACTGCCAACAAGGCAATGCTGGCAACTTACGGCAATGAAATATTCCCGGCTGCCCAGAAAAAAAATGTAGACGTCGGTTTCGAAGCCAGTGTAGGCGGGACGATTCCCATCATCAAAACACTTAAAGAAGCTCTGGTTGCCAACCATATCAACTCCATTATCGGCATCATGAACGGAACCTGTAATTTCATTTTAACCAAAATGACTGACGAGGGAAAACCGTTCGACGCCGTTTTGAAAGAAGCGCAGCAGCTGGGCTTTGCCGAAGCGGATCCGACATTTGACATCGAAGGGATTGACACCTCGCACAAGATGGCCATCATCCTTTCACTGGCTTATGGCAGAAAAGTCAGCCTTGGAGATATTTACGTCGAGGGCATTACCAAAATCAGCAGCGAGGATATTGCGTTTGCAAAAGAGCTGGGATACCGGATCAAGCTGCTGGCTATCGGCAGGCTCAAGGGCAGTGCGGTGGAGGCAAGAATCCATCCGACAATGATTTCATCCGGGCATCTGTTGGCAAACGTAAACCGGAACTATAACGCATTTCATCTGGTCGGAGACGCATCCGGTCCGGTGTTTCTGTTCGGGCAGGGTGCGGGCATGATGCCGACAGCAAGCGCTGTCTTCAGCGACATTCTTGACAGCGCGCGTAATGTCATGAAAGGTATTTCCGGGCGCGTGCCGCTGAGATCCATTACCGAAACCGGCATGAAAGACATTAACCTGATCCCGATGGACAATATCGAAACGAAGTATTATTTTCGGTTTTCCGTTTTGGACCGCCCGGGTGTTTTATCAAAAATATCCGGCATTCTCGGAGAAAACAATATAAGCCTGGCATCCGTTATCCAGAAGGCCAGGCAGGAAGCCGGACCCGTACCGATTGTCATGACGACATACAAGGCGAAAGAAAAGGATGTACGCCAGGCGTTAAAGAAAATAGACAGGCTTGACATTGTCAAGGCTAAAACCATGCTGATACGCATTGAAGATGAGTTAAGCTAGAATAAGATGACTGGAATATAAAATGAAATATATCGTATTGTTGGGAGATGGAATGGCGGATTACCCGAGCAGGATGCTTGGGGGCAAAACTCCGCTTGAGTGCGCGCTGACTCCCTTTCTGGATCAAATAGCCGGCCAGGGCACCCTGGGACTTGTGGATACCGTTCCCGCGGGGTACACTCCGGGGTCGGATGTAGCCAATCTCAGTGTACTGGGATACAATCCTGAGGAAACTTACACGGGCCGCGGGCCTCTTGAGGCCGCAAGCATGGGAATCCAACTGGAGCCAGATGATATCGCATACCGCTGCAATCTCGTAACCATCGGCAGCCTGGATACGGATGAGGCCTTCATGGATGATTTCACAGCCGGGCACATTACTTCCGTTGAAGCCAGGGAAATTATCCAGCATATCAACAGGAGCATCGGCTCATCACAGGTGCAGTTTTTTCCGGGCGTCGGTTACCGTCATTTAATGGTCTGGAAAAGCGCGGCCGGATCTCCGCAGACAACCCCGCCTCATGATATTCCGGGGAAAGCGATCCTGCCCTATCTTCCGTCCGGGGATTTTTCTGTGGAAGTTCAAGAGATCATGAGGAAGGCGGCAGACGTCCTCAAGGACCATCCGGTCAACCTCAGGCGCCTGGAGAACGGCAAAAAGCAGGCGAATTCCATCTGGCTGTGGGGGCAGGGGAAAAAGCCGCAGATTGTGCCTTTGACCCAAAAATATAATCTGACAGGCGGCATGATATCGGCCGTCGATCTCCTGAATGGACTGGGAGTGAATGCCGGATTAAAACCGTTGCGTGTTGAAGGGGCAACAGGATACATCGACACCAATTATGAAGGCAAGGCAAAAATGGCGCTGGACGCCCTGAAGTTCATGGATTTCGTTTTTCTGCATCTTGAGGCTCCTGATGAAATGGGCCATGAAGGCAATGCGGATGGTAAAATCAAAGCCATTGAATTTTTTGATGAAAAAATAGTGGGGCCGATCATCAATAACATCAGCAAACTGGGGGAAGAGTATCGAATTCTGGTTTTAAGCGATCACCCGACACCACTTGACCTGAAAACCCATGTCGGAGACCCGAGTCCTTTTGCGGTGCTGTCGTCCAGCAATGATGAAAACAAGGCATCCGGACGTCCCTTCACTGAATCCGCCGCCAGAGAAAGCGGTCTTCTGGTTTCACCGGGCTATTTGCTGATGGATAAATTCATTACGGACTGGAGCAGCCTTCTTGGAAAGTAATTTTACAAAAGTTCGCGTAATTTATGCAGATACAGACGCTATGGGTATCGTCTACCATACCAATTACATACGCTGGTTCGAACTGGGACGAAATGAACTGATGAGACAAATGGGACTGACCTATGCAGACCTGGAAGAACTGGGACTCCTTCTTCCGCTGACCAAAGTAGCCTGTCATTATCTGGCTCCTGCCAAATATGATCATCTGGTGACGATCGAAACCAGATTTGATTACATTAAAAGGGCAAGCCTTAAATTCAATTCCAGAATCTGGGATGAAAACCGTTCAAAGCTTTTAGTGGAGGGTTACACCATTCACGCCTGTACCAGCAATGAGGGCAAGATTCGCAGAATACCAAAATTGCTGCTGGAACTGGCCGAAAAATATCATATCAATAAAGGGGAATAATATGTCTGAAAAGTTATCTAAGAAAGATCTGAAAAGTCCGGATGCGTTTCAATCCACCTTTGAAAAATTGGGCGATTATATCTCTGAAAATCAGACCCGGGTGATTGTTACCTCATCAGCGTTTCTATGCGCCGTGATCCTTGTCATGGGAATCTATTTCTACTGGAGCCACTATTCAAACTCCGCCCTGAAGATTTACGCGAAGGCACAGGGAAATATTCTCAAAAGTGAAGAGAATCAAGAAAATGTGA
>JAGFXG010000326.1 GCA_017860985.1 Deltaproteobacteria bacterium | reverse complement strand
GGCCCGGATTCTGGCGGTCGCTGATGTTGTGGAGGCCATGGCCTCGCATCGTCCATATCGGCCGAGTTTGGGTGTTGATGCCGCCCTTGAAGAAATTGAGAATAACAAGGGAATCTTGTATGAAGATGCTGTTGCCATGGCCTGTTTGAAACTATTCCGCGAGAAAGGGTATCAGCTTCCATGAGGTTGGAAATATTTACTCAATAATAAAAGCCATTCACATCTTTAAAAACACTACACACAATTCTTTGACTGATTATGATTCAACACCACAGCATCATATCGGTTTGAATAAACATAAACTCAATTAAATTATAGCATTCAATTTGCTGCAAGAAATGATGAAGTGTCATTTACATACATTGCAAATCATCTTCTATCTCCAAATAATGTTGACCTCTCTTCAAAATTCTAGATTATTTTTTAGCAAGGTCATGTTGGGCATTACTTTTTGTATGTCATTTGTGCTTGTTTCTTCCCGAAAGTAGTTTTTCCCGCCTGCCGTTTCATAAAAGGTGTTTCTGCAGAAAACACATTGGATGTAACGTATCCACTGTAGTAACAAATACATAGGTAAGACTGGAGTGTCGGTTATTCTGCTGCAATGTCCTGGTCGGTCAACATCATATTCAATTTTTTGATGATACAATGGTTTGCATCACCAGTGGTGATTAAATGAAAGCCAGTGGCACTTTTATTGCTTCCTAATTAGTACGGTAAAATGTATGTAAAAGGCAGGCAAACAAAGGAAGCTGGTGGATATTATGTCTGAAAAGCTTGGTAAGGTTCTGGCTTTTAAAAAAAATGGTAAAGTGTCCGATTCAAGCGAAAGCATGGAACGGGAAAAACAGGAATCGGACAGGTCATTACGGCAAACCCCACGTAAAAATAGTTCTTTACAGCCCAGCGCAAGTGTCAATCTCCATGATGCGTTAAGCCGTTTAACTGCTGTCACGAAGAGTCTGGAAAACAAAATTAAACAGGCTGAATCCTCGTCGGATAAAATTGATCAGAATCTTCCTTCGAAAAAAGTTGTCCTGTCATCCGGTTTTGGCAAGGCTGTAGAACAGGGAAAACAGGAACCGGGCAAGCCACAGGGACAATTATCCGGTGAAATGGCGTCATCTCATTCCGATCCCCGGATAAATCTCAAAAACGCGTTACATAATCTAACGGCTGCTGCCAAAAAGATCGAATTTGAAATTAAACAGGCCGCGTCCTCGACTGAAAAAATTGGTCAGATTCTCCTTGCAAAAAAAATCATCAATGAGCGCGATCTGGATGAGGCCCTGAAAAGGAAAAGACAGGACCCGGACAAGTATCTGGGGCAAATACTCTGTGAAATGGGCCTTCCTCAGTCTAGGATCATCAAGGGGATTCACTACAGCAGCAAAAGAAAACTACTCGGACAGGTTCTTGTTGAACTGAATATCATAACCGCGGCGCAGTTAAACGATAAGCTCCAGCAACAGACGCATCTTAAACATAGAGGTCTGCACATCCCTCTTGGTACCCTGCTGGCTGATAGTGGAGTCATCAGTGAAGAGCATTATATTCATGCCCTTTCCGCACACTTCAGTATGCCCATTGTCATGCTGAAAGATTATGAAATAAATCCCTCCCTGCAAAAAGTCATAGGTGAAAAGTATGCGTTGGAAAACCACATTATCGTTTTGAGCAATAGTAAAATGAAAGTGACAGCGGCTATGGCCGACCCGCATTTATCCGTTATTGAAACTTTGGAGAAAGCACTGCCCCGGGGCAAAAATATAATATTTTACCTTGCAAGGGCCTCGGAAATCGAAGATTGTTTAAATAAAAAATACGCTCCCTCCAGAAAATCCAAATCGTTGACTGACGGAGCGTACCCCCTGAACTATGCAGAGAACGCCAATCAAGCATTGAATAGAGGGATAAAAAGCTCCAAGCCACCGGAAACCCAGCGCAAAACGACGGCAGCAAACGACGATTTGTTGATGGAACTGCCGGGCATCAGACTGGCCAAAGACCGCCTGTCTATGTCGATACGCCGTGCACGTCGGGATAAGAATCTGACGGCCTTAATGTTTGTTGACCTCAATGGCCTCAAAACCATCAGCGATGCCCTGGGAGATGACGCAGGAGATTATGTGCTCAGAGAAGTTGTGAAACGTCTTCTTGCCTGCGTGCGTGAAAGCGATACGGTTGCCCTTGGCGGCGCGGACGAGTTCCTGGTCATTGCAAACGGCATCCATACGCCTGAAAATGCATCGCAAATTGCCAAAAATATCATTCATTTAGTTTCCCAACCTGTTTTCTTCAACGGGGAACCGGCTGTTGTCGGGACAAATATCGCCATCGCGCTTTGTCCCTTCGACGGCGAGGATATGGACCAGCTTATCAGGCAGGCAGTTGAGGCCATGGGCAGGATAAGAAAAATCGGAAATAATGAATTCTGTTTTATAAACGATACAGTGAACAATCTATGGTGCCGGTCCTGACGAAGAGACGGGCTGGTTCGCCGGAGGAACACGCCGATACATGATCTAACATCGTCC
>JAGFXG010000054.1 GCA_017860985.1 Deltaproteobacteria bacterium | reverse complement strand
TGGAGCTCATGTCTAAAATCGATCCCGTCCCTTCTTTCTATGATGTTTTGTGGGCGGTGGGGCAAAACAAAGTATATTTTTCGTCTCTGTCGGACAAAGTCGCCGATGACTGTGTGGATTTGTTTAAGAAGACCTTTTCCCTGAATCTCGTGCGGATCCTGCCGCAGCAGCATCCGGTAGCCCTTAAAAACAAAACGCAGGCTAATGTTGCCGCGGAGGATATTTCATCGATCGGACGCGAGTTTCTAACCTGGCTGTGGTTCAAATCCGAAGAAAGAAACGGCCGCATCGCCCTGTCTAAAAATGAAGAAGTGGAATTGCATCTGCTCAAACGAATTGTTCTGGAGGCGGGTGAAGGAGAATACGCACAGGGTGTTGTCTGTTCGGGACTCCACGCCGAACTTGTCGAAGGGAAGGAAGCCATCAGGCAGGGCAAAAAAGTGAAAGAGGCGTGCATGAAGCTTCACTGCGATCAGAATGAATGGGAGTTTCATTTTAAAGCCGACACGTTTTATTTTCAATCCATGAAAATGCCGGTTACAGATTGGACGGAAACGCCGGAGGATCCTTCATCAGCCCTGCTGGAGCGGATTTATCTGATTGAAAACGTGGTTAAAACCATCGATAAAATTTATGAATCCTTCCTGGCCGTCCGCTTTTCCGCAAAATGGACGGAAAATGAAAAAACGAAACTGAGCCAGTGGTTAAACAAGACCGACAAGGCATCGGGCTGATAGAAAAACCTGTTAGCAACTGATAGAAAATCCTTTACAAATAAAATAAAATCATTAAACTGTTCGCAAGACAAAGGTCTCATACCATTCAACAATAAACCAACAACATGCAGGGGGGAATATCGTCATGGAACAAAAACAGATGGCCAGGCAAATGATAGAGTTCAACAAAAATGTCTTTGACAACAGCTTCAGCGCAATGTCGGCACTGCAGGATCAGGCCGAAAAACTCATGTTAAACATTCTGGACAAAGCGGCTTGGTTCCCTGAAGAAGGGAAAAAGACAATTAATGAATGGATCACAAGCTACAAGAAAAGCCGTGATGACTTCAAAGCAGCCGCTGATGAAAGTTATAAAAAAGCAGCCGGCTACTTCACTGAAGCAGAAAAGCAACAAACAAAAAAAACAGGAAAAAAATAAGCGAACATAACCTTTTCATTACGGAGGTGGCAATGGACCCGAAACAAATCGCCAAGCAGATGGTTGCTTTCAATAAAACTGCCTTTGACAACAATTTCCGCGCCATGCAGGCACTGCAGGAACAAACCGAAAGAATGGTTAATAAATTCTGGGAAAAATCGCCAATATTTCCGGATGAAGGCAAAAAGGCGATTGCAGACTGGATGGAAGCCTACAAAAAAGGGTGTGAAGATCTGAAAAGCGCCGTGGATGAAAATTTTAAAAAAGTCGAAGATTTCTTCAAGGAAGCCAAATAACCAGTCTTTTTCAAATGTATCTGCGATTTTTACAGCAACGGATCTCTGCCGGCTGCAGTATTTACATCGGACAGACCCCGGACAAAAGATTTTTGTATCCTTGAAAGCAATCCTGGAAGGGAACGGAAAGGCCGAATCAACATTTGACCTTGATAATTTCCGGATGATTCCTTAAAGATTCTGTCAACTATCGACGGGCAGCTGCCTGATTGCTGTCCGTCACTCACGGAGAAGTGCATGATTCATTCCAGCCTCGTTGAAAGCATGACCAGGGTGGACTTTTACCCGTATAAACCTCAAACGGTCGAGTTATTCGAAACGCACATTTCTTTTGTCTTCATTGCCGGTGATTATGTTTACAAAGTAAAAAAAACCGTCAATTTCGGATTTCTCGATTTCACGACACTGGAACAAAGAAAATTCTATTGCGAGGAAGAACTTCGTCTGAACAGGCGTCTTGCCCCGAGCATTTACCTGGATGTTGTTCCGATCATGCAGGATAACAGCGGCAACCTGTCTTTGGGCGGAACCGGGCAAGTCATCGAATATGCCGTCCAGATGAAAAGGCTGCCGCTGGACAAAATGCTCAAAAACCTTCTGGCACAAAATCAGGCCGATAAAGAAGTTATGGCTGCCGTCGCTGAAAAAGTGGCTCGATTTCACAGATCAGCCGAGACAGGCGGCAAAATCGACCGGATGGGATCCATCAAAACCATCCGCCACAACACCGACGAAAACTTTGAACAAACCGAAAAGTACGTGGATGTTACCATCCCTGCCTATCAGTTCCACTTCATCAGGGAATATGTGAAAAAATTTCTGGCCTCCAACAAAGATCTTTTGGAGAAAAGAATTGCGCAGCATAGGATTCGGGACTGTCACGGCGATTTGCATCTGGAACACATTTGCGTAGCAGATGATATTATTATTTTTGACTGCATAGAGTTCAATGAGCGCTTCCGGTTTGGTGATGTGGCGGCGGAAGTTGCCTTTCTGACCATGGACCTGGATTATAACGGGTATACCCGTCAGGCTGAAGATTTTGTGCAGGCATATCTGAAATATTCTGATGATGCGGATTTACAGGCCCTTTTGAATTTTTATCGATGCTACTATGCCTACGTCCGCGGAAAAGTCATCAGTTTTCGTCTTGACCAGAAAGATATACTGGAAATCGAGCGCGCTGAAATAAAGGAAACTGCATCCAAATATTTTGACCTCGCCTACACGTATGCGGCTCGTCTGGAAAAACCAGTCCTGATTCTCACCGCGGGACTGATCGGTTCAGGCAAAAGTTACCAGGCACAGAAGCTCGCGGCGCGACTCGGTGCGGATGTGATTCGTACAGACATTCTGCGCAAGGAAATGCTTAATATCAATCCGGCCGAAAAGCATCAGGAATCTTTCGGCCAGGGGATCTATGCCCGCGATGTTTCACAAAAGACCTACGAAAAAGCCATCGAACTGGCTGCCGCAAAAATACAGCAGGGAAAACCGGTCATTATCGATGCGTCTTTTAAAAACCGCTCTGATCGAGCACTGGCCGTCAACCTTGCCGAAAGGCTTCAAGTGTCTTTTTATATCATTGAATGCATCTGCCCGGATGATGTCGTGAAAATACGCCTGGAAAAAAGAAAACTGGACAAAGACAATCCGTCCGACGGCCGCTGGGAAATCCTGCAGGAGCAGAAAAATCAGTATGAAGACATAAAAGAGATTTCCGGCGATAGCTGCTTTAAAGTTGACACGACGGCCAATCCGGAATCATTTCGCCGGAACATTATCCGCACGATCAAAATGGCCGAATTGTAGAACAGGGTCTTGTGTTTCCGGAATACCCTCGCTGCCTGTAGAGATCAGCCGGCAGCAAAATGAAAAAAACGGGAATGGCTTACGGAGTGGCGGCTTCTTTGGATCCATCCTTAATTTCAGCGTCGGACTTCGTTACGGCTTCTTCTGTTTTGGCTTTGGCTTCTGATCCTTCTGTCTGGACTTTTTCTTTCTCACCGGCTTCAGCCTTGTCCTGCACTTTTACTTCTGCATTCGCCCCGGCTTTTTCTTTGGCTTCTGCTTTTGCCCTGGCCTTTTCTTCTTTGAGCTGTTTTGATTTTTCTTCAGCCTCAAGACGCTTTTTCGTTTCCTCAATGTATGATTCAACTTTTAAATCCAGGCCGACGCCGGGATATTCGCGGGCGATGACTTCAAACCGCTGCAGTGCAGCCGCATATTTTTTCTGTTTATAATAGAAATTGCCTATATAAAATTCATGCTCGGCCATCTTTGTTTTGCATTCCCGGATCTTTTTTTCAGCCAGGATGGAAAACTTGCTTTGCGGAAAACGGGCAACCAGTTTCTCGAATTCTCTTCTGGCATTGATCAGTTCCGTCTGGTCCCGGTCAACCGCTTCGATTTCCATGAAGTGACACATTCCCAGTTGATAGAGGGCATAGGGGACGTTTTCATTGGTCGGATAAAATGTTGTAAAATCGCGGTAGGCTGTTTGAGCATCCGCGTATTCTTTTCTGCTGAAATAAGAGTCCGCAATGCCCAGTGTGGCCAAAACGGAGAGTTCATGCAATGGATATTCTTCTTTGAGGCGGGTATAGAATGACTGCGCCTTCTTATAGTTGCCGTTCTGATACTCCGAGGTGCCTCTTGAATAAAGAGCTTCCGGGGTATTTCTGACCGGTTGGCTCCTCGTGAAAAAAGACATAATGTTGTCCTTGTTGATCATGTCTAAATTAAACGAGCAACCGCTGCAGATCAGTAGAAAGGCCAAAACAATGCTTACATTTTTTAGTTTCACTGGCATTCCCGACAATAAATATTACAATAAATATTAAAGGTAACGTTATCCCTGTTTCGTCCGTAAGATAAATATCACAGGCTTTTCTTAACAAACTCTTCAAGCTTCTCTTTCGGCACAAGACCGATCATGGTGTCCAACACTTTCCCGCCCTTAAACATCATCAGGGTCGGAATGCTGCGAACTCCATAGGTAGTCGCCGCTTTTTGAGCGTCGTCAACGTTCAGTTTCATGACCTTAATTTTGTCCTGATATTGAACGGCAATCTCTTCCACAATGGGACCGATGGCTTTACATGGCCCGCACCAGGGTGCCCAGAAATCGATGAGCACCGGCCTGTCGCTTTTCAGAACTTCTCCATCGAAATTATCATCCGTGGCCACTCCCAGAAATTGGGTGCTCATGACTGACTTCCTCCTGTTGCATTTTCGTCTATATGGCATAGCGAAGCAAAAAAAGTCAAATGCTATTTGACTTTTTGTCCAATCCATATCATTTTTTGACTGTACAGGCTTTATCTGCTATGAATCAGCATACATAAGGAGGGCATGATGGGACCACTGGGTGTATTGGCAGGAACAATTATGATGGAAAGAAGCGAGCTTCTCCAGAAAGGGCAGCGGGAGAGCATCCGTAATCAATACGGGGAAGTGCTTTTGATGGTAACCGATCATATCATCTTTATCATGCGTCACGGCAACGATCCCGCCGAATATATCCTGCCGCACAGGATCAATTATCATGCAAACCTTCAGGCGCTGAAAGACCTGGGCGTCGCCGAGGTGATCGGCATCAACTCAACCGGATCGCTAAAGAAGAACCTGTATCCGGGCATGATCGTCATTCCCGACGATTTTATCACGCTCATGGCCACCCCTACCATTCACCAGAATAAAACCTCGCATATTACACCGTCTTTAAATGAATCCGTTCGACAGAAACTGATTACGGCGGCCCGTGACAGCAAACTGGACGTTGTGGAAACAGGAACCTACTGGCAGGTTATGGGCCCGCGTCTGGAAACAAAAGCGGAAATCCGGATGATGGCAAACTATGCCGATATCGTTGGCATGACCATGGCTAATGAAGCCGTCATCGCACTGGAAATGGGCCTGCCTTACGCGTCGGCCTGTTCGATCGACAATTACGGCAACGGTCTGCTGGAAAAACCGCTGAGCATTGAGGAAATCATCACCGGAACACGTAAAAACGCGGATATGATGATGAGGCTTCTGGAAAGGTATGTCGAAGGGATGTCGCAGCGCTGAACATCGAGGAGATTATTTGTCTGTTTCGGAGGTATCCGATTTAACCAGTACTTTATCGACCCGGTTGCTGTCCATATCCACAATTTCAAATAAATAACCGCCTGCCGAAAATTTATCGCCGATGGCTGGAATGCGATTCAATTGATACATGGCCAGACCGCCGAGCGTATTGACACCCGGTCTTTCCTCATCACTATCAAAAAAAGACGGGACATTCAATAAATCCTCAACGTCTTCAACTTTCATCGAACCATCCATCAGGTAGGACCCGTCTTCCCGTTGAAACACTTCAGGATCATTAACATCACCCAGAGCAGGCAGATCACCCATGATGTTTTCGGTCAGGTCATGGAGAGTAATAATTCCTTCCACGGATCCGTATTCGTTGATCACAATGCCGAAGTGTTTTTTTGTTTCCCGGAACATCTCCAGCACTTTAAGGGCGGGCGCCTGTTCCGGTATATACAGGGGGTCACGTAGAAGTTCCTCCAGATGCAGTGTTTGATGTTGAATATAGTAAGCCAGCACCTCCTTTACGTTCACGACACCCTTGATATTGTCGATCTCATCTTCACATACCGGCATGCGGGGATAAGGCGAACTTAATACTTCAGACAATATTTCATCATTTGTCTGATGAATATCGATCCAGACGACATCAACTCTGGGTACCATAAGTGCGCCGGCACGCTTATCGCCGAAGCGGATGACTTCATTAATCATATCGGATTCTTCTTTTTCTATTACGCCATGCTCTGAGCCTTTCTTCAAAAACATGCGCAGTTCTTCTTCCGTGACCAGTGCTTCATTGCGATTTTGAACGCCAAACAATTTCAGAACGATTTTTGTGGAAATACTTAAAATCCACACCACAGGATAAGTGACCGAGCCGAACACTTTCATAGCAGGGGAAAGAAAGATGGCAATCGCTTCGGCATTATTGAGTGCAATGGTTTTCGGCACCAATTCGCCGATAATCAATGAAAGATAGGTAATGACACCAACGACGATGACGACGGAAAGCGTATGGGCATGCGGTGCCAGCCAGCCAACATTTTTCAGCAGGGGAGCCACATCTTCCGCCAAAGCCAACCCGGCAAAGGCACCGGAAGCAATGCCGATGAGTGTGATGCCCACCTGGATAGCGGAGAGAACTTTTTCCGGCTCGGCCAGAAGGGCAAGTGCGGCTTGGGCGCCCAACCGGCCTGATTTTGCTTCTTCTTCCAGACTGGAGCGGCGAGCGGAAATTAAAGCGATCTCATACATAGCAAAAATGCCATTCAATAAAAGTAACAGAGCAATAACAAGTATTTCCAAAATATTTACTCCAAAAAAATGTTTAAACCTGTTCGCTTATTTTCGTATTCCTGATCAAAACATGACGCACAGCCGTCACAGTTTCTTGAGCAGGATATTTTCCGGTAGCTGGCGAATGGTTCTTCCAAACGACTCCAGAGAATCGGATAATGCGTCAAATTCCGGGGCATGGATAAACGGCATGGTATTTTGTCCGCGTTTTTCCATTGCCTCCACCACATATTGGATGGTCAGCCTGTCCGGATCCAGCGCGGGCTGGTATGCCGGCTCTGCGCCTTCTTCACTCTCAGCTGTCGCAAGGACATTGCTTTCTAGCAGTTCAGAGAGCATATCGTTGACAAAACGGATCGGAATCTCCAGTCGGTTTGATATTTCACCCGCGGTTAACGCCTTGTCTCCGGCACGGAAATTTGCAATCAGGTGATGTGTGA